>JBFYQB010000027.1:0-5834 GCA_041302955.1 Flavobacteriales bacterium | reverse complement strand
GGCGTGGTGGTCATCGAGCCCGACTTCACCTTCTACATCCCCAGCGCGTTCACCCCCAACAACAACCGCAAGAACGAGGCCTTCCGGCCCTATGGCGAGGGGGTGGACTGGAGCACCTATGAGCTTTACATCTTCACCCGATGGGGCGAGCAGATCTACTATACCGTGGATATCGAAAGCCCATGGGACGGCTCCTACAAGGGCGCTGAGGCCGAGGCGGGCGTGTATGTGTACCGAATCAACGTCTATGACGTCAAGGGCAACGAGCATACCTACCGTGGAAGGGTGACATTGCTCAGGTAAGTTGTGATATAGTCATGGGACCGACTTGTCTTTACCGATAAGGGCAACCATTGGTTTTTGTTCAAGGAGCGATTCAGCCCACATGGAAAAATCGAAAAGATTGTAAACATCGCGTTCTGTTCCCTCATTTCGAATCTGCGTTAGGTCGCTCATAAGTGCTTCTGTCAATCTGCGTTGTTTGGCGGGTTCATCGGCCTGCGTGTAAACGGAAAAGAACCTGACCAGAGCTGAAGCTGTTGCTTTGGCAAAATCCCATTTCCGGAGCTCCAATTTAATGGATCGTGCAGTGTATTCCACAAGAGAATCGTTGCCGAGCTGAAGGTGCACTACCATACTGAATAGCCTTGCCACTGCGTGCAACTGCATCCTGATATGGTATTCCTGATCGTTGAGGAGTCTGTTGAGCCAAACCAGACATCGGTCTGTCATGCCGAGCAGGAAGTATGCATAGGCTGCATCGAACCGCAAACTGAGTGCCAATGAGCGAGTGACAGTTGGGAGGTATCGCTCCAGGTCTGCCTCCGATTCACGTATGATGCGATCGGCTTTTTTCAGGTCTGACTGTTTCAGGCTGCAAAGCAGGTCTATGTGAGTGGTCTCATACACGATATTGGCGATGGTGTGCTTTTGCATCCGTACCTCAGAGGCTGATTGGAAAGCTCTTATTCGGTCAAGAACCCTGCTCACCTCATCGAGGCGATCACACTGCAGATTGGCCTTGCATTGATTGAGAAGGGCCGAAACGAAGAGGTTCGGACGCTCCGTGATAAAGACCGGGTTCTCCTCGAATATCCTGACAGTCTCATCGCAGTGGTGCAGAAAGCTGTCCTTGTCATCCATCGCATTGGCACATACTATGTTCGCCATCGAGATCAGATAACGGACATGAAAGCGTTGATTCGTGTGCAATGAGATGACGGGATCATCCATCATCCGCTTCAGTTCTGCGAGGTCCTGTGTGTCTGGTGCCGCCCCGAATTGAAGTAGGCGGTCATACATTCTGAATACGAGCAATTTCGCCTGCTTCTCGTGTCTGAGTTCATCAACAAGAACCTCATCGCGTTCCACAAGCTCGGCCATGCGTCCATACTGCGAGGACTTCGACAGCAGGTTCTGCTCCCAGTCTGAAACTGCGAGCAGCTCAGGTATGCGCTGCAGTTCCTCTGCCATGCGCCTGGCCTTTCTCAGCACCTTGCGGCTCTGATCAAAAAGTCCACGCTGGTAGAGTATCTCCACCGACCGCATGGTCTCCCTGAACCGGGCCTCGCCCGAGTGGTCGGCATGGTAGGCGTTGAGACTCCGAAGAATGAGGTTGTACAGATAGTGCTTGTGCTTGTTGAGCTTCTGACGGATGTCGCTGTCCTCCAAGGCTGCCTTCACAGCATCGTCATCCGGCTCGCGGAGTGCGATTATCGTGTCGAACAGTTGCAGATAGATGTTCTTCTCCCCCTTCACGTGCCGTGTCGAGAAGATGCGCAGGTAGCGCTTCTCGCTCATACTCAGTGAGGAGATGAGCTGATAGAGGTCGTCCGACACTGCCATAGGGATTGGTGTTTCAGCGTTTATAGGCTGCAAAGTTAATGATCAGTATTTTCAGAAAAAAGATAAAATAACGTATGAATATAAGTTCAAACACTTGTTTAACAAATAAATAGGTTTTTATAAATGAATAAAAAGACTACTCAGAAAATAGATTAATGTGCTGTTTTTAGTGAAGTACGGGAGTACTGTCGGTTAATTTTATGTGACTAAATGGGTGTGTGATCTGCCCTAGCTTCTTTTCTCAGAATAGCCTTTACTGTTAACCGACTGTCATGTTCCGTTTTTTTAACGCTTCGCGCCTTTGCCTTGCTTGCTTCTTCATTATGTCCATGTCGCTTCCCTCAGTGGGGCAGAATCCGGGGTTTGAGTCTACGCCAATTGGCAATTCGAATGGTTGGTCTCTCGAGGTGTCATTCAGTCAGCCAACTTGGGCCTGGGGAAGCTCCACAAATAGATCGGGAGGCAGGAGATTAGATGCTAGTACGACTACAAGCAACAATCGTAATGCAGCGCAAACCTCGTACAGCGTGACAGCACCTGCCTCAGGGACGAACTACATACATGTTATCGGCTATTATCGAAGAACGGCAGGTTCCGTGCGTGTTGAGGCAAGAGGAACAACCAGTATCAACGGTACTCTGGAGTCAGGAGCCACTGGACAATGGAACAGAGCTACAGCAAGTGGTGCGGCAACAAATGGGGGGACATATCATCCTCGCTTCTCGTTTCAGGGTTCATCGTCAGCCTCCTATGCCTTTGACGACATCATCATTTACACCTCTACCAGTGCGGGGGTTGACCTCACCGCTCCGAATGCCGCCTCTTCCCTCGGTGCGTTGGACAATGGGACGGACATTGAGCTGACATGGTCGGATGGTACCGATGCCGCAACCAATATCAGCGGCATTGACGGCACGCTCATCATCCGCATCGCTGGTGACCATACCGGTGCCATCCCCACACCGCAGCCGCAGACCTGGTATTCCACCAACTCGGGCATCGGGCCGACCACCATTGT
This sequence comes from Flavobacteriales bacterium, assembly GCA_041302955.1. GTDB lineage: Bacteria > Bacteroidota > Bacteroidia > UBA10329 > UBA10329 > UBA10329. Next base: position 2,971 of record JBFYQB010000027.1, on the reverse strand, counting down.
AGCAGGGGCCAACACTTGGACTGTTATTAGCAACGGTGCTGCTTCTGGTGCGTACACGAACGTTAGCGCATCTGGGGGCATTTACACTTACGTGGTGTATATGCGCGACAAGGCATTCAACTACTCGGCCGGCACCGCCATCTATTGTAACAACTGCACTGCGTTCTGCACCGGTACGCCAGCACCGGGAAACACGCTGGTGGATGATGCCACCCCCTGCATAGGTGACGACATCACCCTGAGTCTTCAGAATACAACGCCTGGGAACAGTGTGACCTACCAATGGCAGCGGGCCACTAACGCAGCCTTCACCACTGGCCTAAACAATCTTGGCACATCGTCTACACAAGTGACAGCCGCTGTCACTGGTACGGTATACTATCGTTGTCAGGTCACGTGTTCAGCATCAGCCTCCACCGGCACCAGCACAGCAGTGGCCGTCACAGGCCAGACTTGCTATTGCGCGTCCGGTGCCACAGAGACCACCGATGGACGTATACAGCGTGTGCGCTTAAACACCATTGACCAGACCAGCCCGAACACCTGCCAGACCTATACGGATTACACTACTGTGTCAACCACCGTGGTTCCGGGATCCTCCTACAGCCTTATCATCAATCAGGGAACATGCAGTGCGAACACCGGGCACAGGGTGAGGGCGTGGATAGATTTCAACCGTGATGGCATCTTCAGTGACCCGTCAGAGCGCGTTTTTGATGCCGACATGGGAAGCTTTGATCCTTCTGAGGTAAGTCAAGCGGTGACAATCCCCAACTCTGCTGTCGGTGGCCCGGCTGGTATGCGAGTGGTCTCAAGGGTAGGTACATCATCCAATCCTCAGCCGTGCGGGACTTACACCCGTGGCGAAACAGAAGATTACACCATCAATATATGTGACATGGTTTGGAACGGTGGCACCACTGCATGGGGCACTGCATCCAACTGGAGCTGTGGCGTGCTACCTACATCGTTGAATAACGTGACCATACCCACTGCTCCGTCAGGAGGTAATCAACCTACGGTCAACGTGGTCTCGGCCGCAGTAAGGGATATTTCTGTTCATGCAGGTGCCACGGTGACCATCTCATCTGGCAATGCACTGACCGTGCATGGGAATCTCACCAACAACGGCACAGTCAATGTGGCCAGTGGAGGCAGTCTGGTGCAGACCGCCACAAGCACCTTGGCAGGAACTGGCATCTACAATGTGACCCGCGCAGGCAGTGCGATCTACGACTACTGGAGTTCGCCCATCACCAATGCTTCCACAGGACTGCTTGGTTCAACCGTCTACGAGTATCAGCCCGGCAGCGGCACAGCCGACCCCGGAGACGATGCGTTCGACCCGGGATGGGCCACAGCGGGCGGTTCGATGGCCGTGGGCAAGGGCTATGCGGCCTATGGTGCCGGCACGCGCACCTTCACAGGCACGGTGAACAACGGGCAGGTGGATGCGGCGGTAGTCCATGCTTCCAATCCGACCCCGACCCTCGGGGGTGTGCCCTACAACCTGATCGGCAATCCCTACCCCAGTGCGGTCAACGTGGGTGATTTCCTCACCCTCAACAGCAGTAAACTGGCCACAGGCGCGGTATATCTCTGGGACGACCCGGGCAGCAGTCCCTACGTCACAGGCAACTATGCCACGTTGAACAACGCCACTTACATCGCAGGGGGTGGGAACACACCCAATCCCGGTCCGCGCATCGGGTCGCTTCAGGGGTTCAAAGTGGAGGTCAATGCCACCGTGAATACACCGGGAAATGGTTTCCTGCGGTTCACCAACGCCATGCGCACGGCCACCAACACCAGCGTTCTGTTCAGGCAGGCGGAAAGGAAGTTGCTCTGGCTGTCGACCGTGAGTGCCACGAACAGCTACAACCAGTTGGCGGTAGGCTTCTTCGAGGATGGCACGGATGGCGAGGACTGGGGGTATGACGCGCCCAAGCTCAATGCGCTGGGGGCCCTGAGCTTCTTCAGCTACATGGACGGCAGCCCCTATGGCATTCAGGTCTATGGTGAACTTGAACCGGAGCGTGTGGTGCCTCTGGGTCTCAATTCGCAATCGCAGACGATGGTCACCATCGCCTTGGACAGCACCGAGAACATCACTGAGGACGTCATTCTGGAGGACCGCCACATGGGCATCTTCCATGACCTGAGGCAGTCGTCCTATGTGTTCCAGTCGGCATCCACGCTGTATGAGGACCGATTCTTCCTGCACTTCGCACCGCAGATGGTCACATCGATAGACGGGTCACCTGAATCTGAGTCCACCATCTACATGCATGATGGCCGGTTGTTCCTCTCCACGTCCGAAATGTTCAAGGGAGCGGTGCGCATGGTGGATATCAGTGGCCGCATGGTGTGGCAGGCAACCGATGTCACAGTGGACCCCAGCGGCAGGAGCTTTGACATGCAGCACCTGAGCCGCGGTGTCTATGTGGTGATGATGGAAGGAAGGGAAGGTACGTTCAACTCAAAAGTCACACGATGATGAGCAAGATATCCAAGAACCTGCTGATGGCCGCAGTGGTCATGATCTGTGCGTTCGATTCCGCTATGGCCCAAGGAGGACCGGCCCCGCCACCGGCCCTCAACGAGGTGCCGCTGGATGGGTTCTCAGCGCTGCTTTTGGCAGCAGGGGCTGGCTTTGGGGCACGAAAAGTGCTCCGTAGGGGCACGCACGATGAGAATTGAACTATTTGACAAGCATTCATTTCAAGTGAAATGAAAGGCGTTCATAGCCCTTGACTGAAAACGCCTGGCACCTACCTACTTCGCATCAAAGACACAATGAAGCGTATCGTCAGATGCTGAGGCCGTTCAGCACCTCTTCGTCCACCATGTTGGGCAGGGTCACTTGGAGCAGCGGTTCCTTCTCCATGGCACGGGTGATGGCCGCCACAGCGCCCTCGTTGCGCGCCCAGCCCCTGCGGGCAATGCCGTTGTTCACGTCCCAATGCAGCAT
>JBFYQB010000026.1:0-8938 GCA_041302955.1 Flavobacteriales bacterium | reverse complement strand
CCTGGAACGGTCTCGCCATGATACATGCGCCATCCGTCCTTGAGAATGAAATCCTGCCCGATGTGGCGGCCATCGAGCGATGCGGCAGGGCCCATCTTGTCATTGCCCTTCGGGAAATGATCATCATGGTGTACACAGAAAAGGAATGGGTCGAGGGTTTCCCACTGAAAGCCCAAGGGGCGCACTTTGAGGATGGGGTGTTGCTGGTTGTCGGTCATGGTGTCATCATTGAGGTTCAAGGCGGCCTTGCCCAACAAGGGCAGGGCGATCAGCGAGGATGCGCCCACACCAAGGCGGGCGAGCAGTCCTCTGCGGGGAATTTTTTCTTCCATGGGAATGAGGATTTGTTATGCAAAAATAATGTTTCAACATCGGAAATCATGTATGGTAATTATCGTGAGTTGCAACATGGGGATCAGGCCCTGGCAATGAATCAATGGCCAGCGCCTTTCCCGCCTTACTTTTGCGCCCTCAAAAAAATAGGCCTTCCCCATGATATCTACGGTCAATCTTTCCCTGCAATACGGCAAGCGCATCCTCTTCGATGAGGTGAACATCAAGTTCAACACAGGCAACTGCTATGGTGTGATCGGTGCCAACGGGGCAGGCAAATCGACCTTCCTCAAGATACTTTCGGGCGAGATAAGCCCCAATGCCGGACAGGTGATCATCGAGCCGGGCAAGCGGATGGCTGTGCTGCGGCAGGATCACTCGGCCTACAACGAATTCACAGTGCTCGACACGGTGATGATGGGCCACACCACCCTTTGGAAGGTGATGCAGGACAAGAACGCCATCTATATGAAGGCCGATTTTTCTGACGCGGATGGCATCAAGGCGGCTGAGCTGGAAGAGAAATTCGCGGAGATGAACGGCTGGAATGCCGAGGCCGATGCCGCCAACCTGCTTAGCGGATTGGGCATCAAAGAGGAGCATCATTACAGCCTGATGAGCGACATCAGCGGTACGCTAAAAGTGCGGGTGCTTTTGGCGCAGGCGCTTTTTGGCGATCCGGACATCCTGATCCTGGACGAACCGACCAACGACCTTGACCTGCGCACGGTGACATGGTTGGAGGACTTCCTGCTCGATTTCAAGAACACGGTGATCGTGGTCTCGCACGACCGTCACTTCCTCGATACGGTCTGCACCAGCATTGCCGACATCGATTATAGCAAGATCAAGGTCTATACCGGCAACTATTCGTTCTGGTACGAGAGCAGTCAGCTTGCCCTGCGTCAGCGTAGCAGTGCCAACAAGAAGGCCGAGGACAAGAAGAAGGAACTGATGGAGTTCGTGCAGCGATTCAGTGCGAATGCTTCCAAATCAAGGCAGGCCACCAGCCGCAAGAAGCTGTTGGAGAAGATCAACATCGATGAGATCCAGGCATCGTCAAGGCGTTATCCTGCCATCATCTTCAAGCAGGAGCGCGATGCGGGCAATCAGGTGCTGAGCGTGCAGAACATCTCCAAGAGCCTGAACGGACAGATGCAATTCAAGGACCTGACCTTCGAGGTGAACCGTGGCGACAAGATCGCTTTCCTCAGCGAGAGTGGCATGGCGACAAGCACGCTGTTCCAAGTGTTGGTGGGAGAGCTGCAGCCTGACAAGGGTTCATTCACCTACGGGCAAACCATCACCACAGCCTATCAGCCCAACGAGAACGGCCATTATTTCAACGAGGATCAGAACCTGATCGACTGGCTGCGTCAGTATTCGGAGGAGAAGAGCGAGATCCATATCCGTGGGTTCCTCGGCAAGATGCTCTTCAGTGGCGAAGAGGTGTTCAAGTCATCGAAGGTGCTGAGCGGGGGCGAGAAGGTGCGCTGCATGATCAGCCGCATGATGCTTGCCAACGCCAACCTGCTGATCGTGGACGAACCCACCAACCACCTCGACCTCGAATCCATTCAGGCCTACAACAACGGCCTCAAGGATTTTGACGGCACGGTGCTCTTCACTTCCCATGACCACCAGTTTGTGCAGACCGTGGCCAACCGCATCATCGAGATAACGCCCAATGGCTTCATCGATAAGCTGATGACCTATGATGATTATATCGCCAATGCCAAAGTGGCGGAGTTGCGGGAGAAGTTGGTGGGTAAATGATGAAACAGAGCGCTACCTTCTGGGCCCAGCAGCTTCAGATGCTTCCGCATCCCGAAGGCGGATGGTACAAGGAGGTCTATAGATCACAGGGCACAATCCCGGTCGATGCATTGCCTGAAGGATTTGAAGGAGAGCGCAGCTTTTGCACCTCCATCTACTTTCTATTGACGCAGGGGAACTTTTCCGCCTTTCATCGCATACTATCAGATGAATTGTGGCATTTCTATACGGGTGATGCCATCATTATTCACGAGATCGCCCCAGATGGACGCTACACCGAACATCATTTAGGCGCTGATGTATTGCAGGGCGAGGTCTTTCAGTTGGTGATACCCGCAGGTAGTTGGTTCGCTTCGGAAGTGAAGGCTGGTGGCGATCATGGACTGGTGGGCTGCACCGTTGCTCCGGGATTCGACTTTCAGGATTTTGAAATGGCACAGGCTGATCAGATGGCTGCCTCTTTTCCAGAGCATGAGTCCATTGTTCGTAGGCTCTGTCGTTGAGAAATGCGTTAAGCCTCATTGCTTTGGCACGTATATCCCAAAGCCTACATTTGCCGCATGGATGAATTTCTGCGTCTTGCCGACCAATTGGTCATCAATAGGCTGCGCTCTTCGTGGTTCCTGATCTCCAAACTGTACAACGAGATGGCCGTAGAGCATGACGGCACCGTAAGTATGGCATTCGTGCTTCTGGCCATCAATGAGGATGCGGGTACGCAGGTGACCCACATTGCCCCGCGACTGGGTATGGAGCCCAACAGCCTTTCGCGACTTCTCAAATCGATGGAGGAAAAGGGGCTGATAGTGAAGCGCAAAGAAGAACACGACAAGCGCTTGGCGCTGGTCTGTCTCACCGAGCTGGGACGTCAGAAACGTGATATAGCGCTGAAGGCAGTTTATCGCTTGGAACGTGCCATCATCAAAGACATGGACGCAGAAAAGTTGAAGGCGTTCTTTGAGGTGGTAGAGCAGATACCCAAGGCCATCGATGAGTTCAAAGAGCGCATGAAGCTGAGCTGAGGCTACTTCGATCCCGTACTTCTGGAATCAGGGTTTGATGGCCAATTTCTTCTTGCGCTGGCGCAGCATATGCCCGAACAGTTTTGGGAAGAATACCACATAGCTCAACGCAATGGCGGCCAATGCCAATGCAATCAAGTCCAACTGTCCGCCACGCCATTGCCAGAAACCATAAAGGATCAGGAATTCACCGCTTACTCCTATTGGATATAGTCCTATGAACAGACTGTAGCGTAACCAAGTGACCACAGGCCAACTGCGGTGCAACAGATCGGCCATGTAACTCAAAGCCCTTACTATCTCGGTAATGGCCCATGCCAAAGCGATAAGCGGATAGCCATATGTTTCGAGGCCAGAGGTCGGCCCATTGATGGTCATCAGCACAATAATGGCAGCCACTAAGAACCGTGACGCTACCTGCAAGGTGGTCAGTAGCCAGTTGCTGCCCGCAATGCCCATGATGGCATGCGCCACTTCAAACACCGCCAATCCTTGTGCAACGGCAAGCACTATGGCACCGCGCTCGGACATCTGCATGCCATCGGCCAACACGGTGGCGGCAAAGACCATCCATGCCAATAATGTGATGCCATTATAAACGATGAGCCAGTTGCGTTTCAGCATGGTATGATCCAGGTCAGTTTGAGCAGTAGGTAAGGGTGCACCTTTGCAAGCGATGGAAGCGTCAAATATAAATCCAGTGGGCGAAGTGCTGCCCGACATTGCTACCCGAGAAGATATTACACTCGTGATGCGCGAGTTTTATGTGCTGATGCTGAATGATGCGGAGCTGCGGCCCATTTTCATCGATGTGGCGCATATAGATCTGGAGGAACATCTCCCAGTGCTCGCAGAGTTCTGGATGGGTGTGCTCTTCGGACAGGGCACATATGCCAACAATCCCATGACCATTCATCAGAACCTGCATCGGAAGATGCCCCTCACAAAGCGCCATTTCGACCTATGGTTGGGGCATCTGCATGCCACCATCGATGCCTATTTCAAAGGTGATATGGCCGATCTGATGAAGACGCGCGCACTGAGCATCGCCACAGTGATGCAGATAAAGCTGGCTCAGATGGCCTGAGGTTTCGGTTGGCGGCTCATGCGGAATATGCCAACGGCCAGAAAGAGCTGCAACACTACGATGAACTTGAGGGAATAATGCAGCATCTGTGGTAGGAAATTCCAACCAAGCAGCGCTGCCAACGAAAGTGCTATCACACTCAGCGCATACCACCTTGTCCAGTCGGGACGCTGCTTGCGGAATAGTGCGATGGCAAAGAACAGATGGCCCGGAAATGCCCATAGCAGATTCCAGTTCTGTGCGGCAGCCTTATGGTCGGTGCCGAACCACAGGAGGAGCAGCAGCCATCCCAATAGTCCTGTGAGTAAGAAGATGGTGCCTTCCACCCAGCGCACATTGTAGCCCCACATGCGGAGAAAGGTGACAATGACCGCAAGGAACAGCAATAGGCCAACGAATACGGGCTGCGGTGCAAACCAGCTTTTCTCTACCGTCACGGGTTGTGCTTCAAAGAGCAGATTCTTCTCCACTACCAAAGGCACTGCACCACTATCTGTGGAAATAGTGGCGTTGTCAAATGCTTTTTCGAGATGTTCGGGCAGGTACATGTATTCGCGGGCAGTGGCGGTCTGGTCCAGCCTTGCGCCAAGGCAGATATCAATGCCCAGATCGCCCCAAGGGATGTCGCGCTTTATCTTGGAGTCCACCAGTTCGCGGATGGTGAGCTTCGGTTCTTTCACATGGCTCGAATCATAAACGATGATTCCGCCCAATGCACCTTCTATAACATCGCGCGGACGGGTGGAGCAATTGTCAAAGAAATAGTCGTAGAGGTAGTCTCGGTTCTCTTTCTGCGCGTTCCATTCCAACTTGTCAAAGATGGCCTGACGCTGCGCCAACGATAGGTTGAGCACTTGTTCGGTAACGCTCCGGTTGTAGTTCACATACGAATTCATGAAGCGCCCGAACCGGGTGGTGGCCAACATGTAGAGCAGATTGCCCCGTGTGAAATTGAGATAGAAATTGGGCTGGCCAAAATCGAAGGTACCGTAGTTGTACACCTTTTCCAGTTGCAGTTCGGGGTCGTAGACCAGAATGGCGGTATGTCCGAACGCCTCATACAGCACTTCGCCAGGGCCACAGGTAATAAGACTCACGTGGCTTTTCTCCGAAAGTTTTCTAGTGTCTGGCTGGGCTAAGGCCAACACAGGCAGCAGGGCAAGCAGGGCGATAAGGATGCGGATCATGGGTCAAAAGTAGGCCGCACATAATAATTGTCTCACCGTGCAGGTCAATACATTGTGAATGCCAGGGTTGGCGAACTTCGCGCGCTTATTTCCAAGTCCGTTCATGCTCCGTTTCCTCTGTTCCGCAGTGCTTTGCTCATCGCTATCGTTCTATGCCAAGGGGCAATTACCGGCCTTTGATGCCGCCACCCATGCCTCACCACCTGACTATTCCAATGCCGCACATTGGTCTGCATTGCCCTTTCGCGAAGATGTGGCCGATGTGTTGCCTCGCAACGAGCTATGGGTGAGCGACTCCCTGAAGGATGTGGATGTGTTCTATGTGCATCCCACCACGTACGAGAAGGGCGACCTTTGGAATGCATCGCTCGATAACGAACGGCAGAACCGTCTGGTGGACAAATGGCCGGTGCGGTTGCAGGCCAGCGTTTTCAATGCCGACTGCCGTGTGTATGCACCGCGCTATCGGCAGGCCATTGTCCAAGTGTTCTATCAGCAGGATGCAGATGGAGCGAAGGCGCTCGACCTGGCGTATGGCGATGTGCGTGAGGCATTCAAGTATTTCCTCGAACATTACAGCAAGGGCCGCCCGTTCATCATAGCAGGTCATAGTCAGGGCACCTACCACACCCGAAAGCTGTTGGCAGAGTTCATTGATACTACCGCGCTGAGCAAGCGCATGGTTGCGGCCTACATCATCGGGCTTACCGTTAACAAGTACATGTACAATCATTTGCACATGTGCGAATCGGCAGATGAGACCGGTTGTTACATCAGTTGGATGACCTACAAGGAGGGCTCCATGCCCGAATGGGATTACCATCTTACTACGGAATGCGTCAATCCGTTATCGTGGAAGCGCGACACGGTAGAAGTGGCGCGCCAGTCCAATATCGGTACAGTGGTGCTCAATCCACGAAGGGTGAAGAAAGCGGCCACATCGGCCCGTATCCATCGGGAGCAGGGCAAGATGGAACTGCTTTGGGTGCGTACGCGTGCCCCATGGTTCCAATTGATGAAGAACCTGCATGTGGCCGATTATGGGCTGTTCTATATGGACATCCGTGCCAACGTGAAGCAACGCATAGCAGCCTACCGCACCAAGCAGGCTGATTGAGCGGATCACCTCAATCTGCACTTGAGCGGATTTTACTATCATCGCTGCCCCATCGCCATGCCCATGCACAACAACTGGCTGTTCATTGTAAACCCTGCTTCGGGCAGTGGTCTAGGTCGGACCTCATGGGCCAAGCGCCTTGTTGAACTGAAGGCCGAGGGGCTTGAGGTGACGTCATGGGAGTCGGCCTATCCGGGCAATGTGGAGGAATTGGTGGCCAAGGCTGTAGCCGAAGGCTATCGCAAGTTGGCAGCCTATGGAGGCGATGGAACCCTCAATGCATTGGTGAATGGCGTGATGCGGCAGCAGACCTGCAAGCCAGAGGAACTGCTGTTGGCACATTTGTCCTGTGGCACTGGCAACGATTGGTGCAAGACCTTCCGCGTGCCGCAGGCCACCCGCGAATGGGTGCAGATGCTGAAGCGCGACAAGCACTTTGCTCACGATGTGGGGGTGGCCGATGTGCAACGCGATGGCAAGCCGCATCGCCACTACTTCGTGAATATTGTAGGCATGGCCTATGATAGCCATGTGGTTCGGGTCATAGACGACAAGCGTATGAAAGGCGGGCTTATTCATGGCAAGATGCTGTATGACATGGTGGTGGCAACGCAACTGTTGCGTTACGAGAAGCCCGAGCTCAAACTGCTCCATGATGGTAAAGAGGAACGCCAGACGGTGTTCAACCTCGCCATCAGCATCTGTCGCTACAATGGTGGAGGCATGCTGCCCACACCGTATGCCGACCCGGCCGATGGCCTGCTTGATGTGACCGTATTTGGCAAGATGCCGCTGTGGATGACCATTCGCGACCTTCCCAAGTTGAGCAAGGGAACTTTCTTTGGTAATCCGAACATCCGCTGGTTCCGCACCGATGTGCTGGAAGTGGACGGAGTGGAACGCCCAGATCTGGTGGAGGCAGATGGTGAATCCATTGGACAATCGCCAGCGCGTTTCTCGGTGATGCAGCAGGCACTGCGCTTCGTTATCAACGAGGTTCCAGCGCCCAAGAAGCCCTGAGGGGCTGTTCAGTCCACCCGTATACCATGACGTTGCAGCAGCCCGGCCAGGCCGTTGGTGGCGAAGCGTGCTTTACGCAACGTGTTCTTTTCAGGGTCTATGCCATAGTTGGAGGCGAGGCGCAGGTCGGCAGCTTCCAGATTGGTGCGGTCAAAGATGGCGCGGTTAAGGTCGCAATGGTCAAAGCTGGCATTGTGCAGGTCAGTGTTGGCAAAGTCCACTTCCTGCATGGAGCATTTACGAAACTGTGTGTCTTTCAGTTTTAGCCGGGCAAAACTGCTGAGGTTGAGCGTGCATCCATCGAACGAAAGTTCCAATAAGAAAGGATTGCACACATCAAACCGCACACCCAGCAGCTTACAGTTCTTGAAACGGATGTCTTTGAGCGATGTGCGCTCCAAGGCACATAGGCTAAGGTCGCATTCTTCAAAGCTGCACTGCTCAAACTGAATGCCTATCAGGTCGGCATGGGCAAAATTGCAGTTTCGGAAAAGGCAGTGGGCATATTCGCCTTTGGGCAGGGCAGCGGTACGATAATCTGCTGCGATAAACTCCTGATCGGTGATATAGGCAAGATGCATGTGGTGAAGGGTCAGGGTTGGCGATCAGATGCGCACCATAGGCAGCGGGTTCCATGGTCTGCGCAGCATATGGGCTCCGAATTTGCGCAGCAGCAGCGTATGGAATCCCAAAAGGGGACAGGCAGCGGTCAGGGTCTTGTAGTAAGCGTGCTTAATGCCAAAGCGCACGATGCCTGCCGAGAAATCGACAAGGTCGGCCTTGCGGAACAGTTCCACAGATGCGGCATGTGGGCCACTGTAGGGCAGTAGCTTATGGTGCCAGCGTATCATGGCCAGCAGCTCATCGGCCCATTCAGACCGTCCATTGGCATCCAGATATTCGCGACACAGTTGTTCGGAAGGATGCAGATAGTCCCACGTATGGTGGGTCCAGATGCCGAGGTCGTGAAAGGCGCAGGCAATGGCCAGTTTTTCAACATCAACGGTCTTTGCATGGTCCAATGTCCGAGCGATATGGAATACACGCGTGGCATGGTTGAGATAGGGCATGTATGCCTTGCCCAATTGCTGGTGAAAAGGCAAGAGATACTGGGCAATAGGCGTTTGCATGTGACCTGCTAATCCGTGCGCGATGGCGATAGGATGAGGCGCAACGATGAGTTCTTGGTCACGTAGCCCCATGCCCAGTTGATGAAGATGATGAGCTTGTTCTTGACGCTGAGAATGAGCATCAAGTGGAGGAACATCCAGACCACCCAAGCAAAGTAGCCTTTGAAACGGAAGAAGGGCAGGTCAACCACGGCCTTGTTCTGCCCGATGGTGGCCATGGAGCCAAGGTCTTCATACTCATACTCGCGCGTGGTGCCATTGCGGGC
>JBFYQB010000025.1:0-5630 GCA_041302955.1 Flavobacteriales bacterium | reverse complement strand
TGTTTCCCACCGTAGGCGAATCACGGGATGGTCAGATCACAGTGGAGGGAATGGCCTATCCCATGGAGCGTCATGGGTTTGCGCGCTTCTTGGACTATAGTGTGGTGAAGCACGATGCATCACGCATCCGCCTGCGTCTGACCGCAGATGAAAAGACCCGGAAAAGCTATCCCTTCGAATTCGAGTTTGAAACGGAGTATCGCGTGATAGGCGAGGTCATCCATCAATTATTTCTGGTGAGAAACATTGGAAGCGTGCCACTGGTCTTCCAATTGGGCGGGCATCCTGCATTTGCTGTGCCTTGTGGTAAAGGAGGCGACTACGCTGACCACTCCATTGTTCTGGACAAGAAAGGAAACTACTCCCGCCATCTGCTTACTGCCAAGGGATTGTTCTCTGGTGAGGTACGGCCATTCATGACCGATACAGATCGCTTTGACCTTCACAACGAACTGTTCAATGAAGATGCTATCGTGTTCAAGAATGAAGGCATCACCGAGGCTTCGCTGGTGAACAACATAAGCGGCAAGGCCGTGAAGATGCGATTCGAAGGATTCCCGCACCTTGGCGTGTGGGCGAAACCGGGAGCAGGCTATGTATGCATCGAGCCGTGGATCGGTTGCGCGGATGATGCCGATGGCACGAACGACATCTTCCAAAAAGACAATGCAGTGACCCTTGCCCCGCAACAGACATTCGAGGCCGGATTCAGTATCCAGATAGGATAGGGAAGGCGACTCAGGCCCGGCCCAACTTCTCGGCAGTGATGTCCTTACTGATACCCGCAATGCGCAGCACCACACCGTTTTCATCTCGGATAGGGAATGCCTTGTCGCGCACCCAGAACAATTGACCATCAGGCAACAGGATACGATACTCCACATCGTACGTTCCCAGAGAAGCATCGTGTTTGAACCTTTCCACCACACCAGGCCTGTCCTCTGGATGGATGTGCGTTGCCCAAGAAGCTGGTGCGTCATAAATGCTCTGCACCGGCATACCGAACAGGCGCTCGTATTGCGGGCTCATATATAAGACCCGATTCGCCTGATAATCAGTGAGCCAGAATACCTCGGTGATGTTGTCGGCCATGTCGCGAAAAAGCTGCTCGCTGGCACGAAGACGTTCTTCCACTTCATTGCGCTCAGATATGTCGCGGGGGGAAGTAAGGAAACCCTGCAACGACCCATCGGGCCGCTTGATCATAACGCCAATGGTCTCGGCATGAAAAACTTCTCCACCCTTCTTCCTATAGCGTCTTTTGGCGATATATGGTCGATTCTCCTGACCATTCCTCAATACTTCTTCTACTGTTTGCAAGTAATGTTCAACGTTGTAGAACAAGTTGGCTATCGAGAGGCCCATGAGTTCGTCCGGTCGGTAGCCCAACACTTTCTGCACCGAATCGCTGGCCCATTGGATCATATGGTTGCCATCCGTATAGATCATCGCATCGGGAACAGAAGCGAATATGTTGTCCAACAATCTGCGAGACTCCTGTTTTTCGCGTTCCTGAAGGCGCTCTTTGGACACATCCTGCAAAATGCCTCGCAATTTCAATGGAGCCCCTTCTCCATTGCTTGCCACCACAGTGCGCGAGACCAATATGCACTCTTGCCCGGAAGGGGTCTTATAACGGAACTCAAAGATGGCGGTCTCGGCCAGATTGTTGTCGCTGACCATATGCCTGAGCATCACCTCGCGGTCTTCGGGATGCACACGAGAAAGGACTTCGGCAAGATCCACCGGGCCGGCCGGGCCGCCATGCCCAAACTGCCGATGCAGTTCCTCAGAGGCCCATGCGGCCGGTGTGCCTACTTCCCATTCCCAACTTCCCATGTTGGCCAATTGCTGGGCATCTTTAAGCGAAGCCTCACTCCGCTCCAATGACAATTGCAATTCTCTGTCTTTGGTGATATCCTCTGAGAATATGACAAGTCCTCCTACCTCTCCCTCCGAATCGTACCAAGGATTCATCTTCCACCTCGTCCAGTAATCCTTGCCCAAGTAGGTGAATCTCTCCCCTTCGTTCACAAATGCCTCTCCGTTCAGCGCTTGCTGTTGCACTTTCTTCCAGTGCTCAGGCTGATCGGGTATCAGATCATGGTATGGTCTTCCCGCAAGGTCATCACGTTCGTTACCGCTCAATTTCAACCACAGATCACTGGCAACAATGAATCTCAATTCGCGGTCCAACATGACCACTGGCATTGGCATGTTGCGCACCATGCTCCGTAAGGCCATTTCACTCGAATGTACCTTTTGGCGGCTTATCTCCAGCTCTTTCGCAATAAAGTGACGCTGCAAGGCCTTGCGAATAACCACAGGCAAGCGTTTCATGCTTGAGCGTTGGATATAATCCTCCATTCCCGCGCTCAGCAGCTCTATGGCGATGTCTTCGGCAAGGTCCAATGCGAGCAGTATGACCGGCACTTCTGAACCTGTATCTCGGATGACCCGCAACAGTTTCAATGCGTTGGTGCCTTGCAGGCTGTAGGGACACAGCACCACATCGACCGTGGCATCCTTCATCAGCTGGGACTTCAACGCCTCTGCCTCGCCAGAGCACGAGGACATGCGGTAGTCGAACCCTACTTCGCGCAGCTCCTTTTCCAATTTCTCGCGTTCGGAACGCTGCTCGTCAATGACGAGAATATGGGTCTGATGGGGGTTGCCGTTCATAGTGCCCGTAATATGGGGGGGGGGGGGTGAAATTCGACAATTCCACCACGTGTCATGTCTTCAGATTTTCTTCTGAATACCCGATACGGGAAATATGAAGGTCAGTGTCCATAAACACTGATAGGGTAGATCATCCCATTTCATTACCCGTATATCATATAACATAATCTTTATATATCGTACAATGATCTCAATAGAACATATATACTCCTTTTAAACCCATATATTATTCTTATTTTCCCATCAATTAACCGCTTTATCCCGTTACATTACCCATTTGTAATTATTATTTACCTTTATAACACATATTCAAACCTTAATATCCCATATCATTACCCGAATAGCATATCCATGTTTCATTAAGAATATGAGAAAAGAAGAGCCGATCGTTCCATGGCCTTCCGTTCTGCTCCGGTGGGCCGACCATGGGAGCACTCGGACACATGCTGATCCATCCCGACCAACCCTGAACACACCATGAAAGACCGTCCCTATCCATTCACCGACCCCGAGGCCATTCAGCGCTGCGAAAGCATGTTGCTGGCATTTGACGACCATAGTGGGGCTTTCCAAGCCTTGGACCCGGACTTTGATGCCACCTTCCGCAGCCAATGGCGCTCGGCCATCGATGCGGCCATCCGACAACCCACGGACGAGAGCACACTTGATGTGCAAAAAGGCCACGGACAGACCGTGGAGCAAGGCATGGAGCAATGCCGTGTCGCACTGGCCGACCTGCGCTACTACGCACACAAGGCGTATGGCACCAAGGGCCGCTACCGAGTGTTCGGGTTCGAGCGCTATGGCCGGTTGCGTCATTCCACGGCCAACTGCGCGGTATTCATGCTCGTGCAGCACCGCCTTGCCATCGGCTTTCAGGCCGACCTATCGGCCAAGGGCATGAGCGCAGCGCAGATAGATGCTTTGCAAACGGCTGCCACCGCCCTGTGGGCTGCCGAGGTGGGCCAAGAGACCTTCAAACGCCAACGGACCCTGCACACCGTTGAGCGCAGCGAGGCGTTTCATCTCATGTGGTCGTTTGTGCAGCGCCTGCAGCGGGCTGGGGATGCGGTCTTTGAGAACAATGCAGTGCTCAGAGGACTGTTCGTTGGTTAAAGTGCCCGCGGTGAAACGCACTGATATCGGTTCATGTCAGCGCTGCAATGGCTACCTTGCACCTCCATTCACCTAAAACACCCGTCATGAAGATACTATTGTTGATCTCTGCCCTGCTTTTCTCGCTCAACACCACTCCGATCGAGCAGATCGCTATTGGCGCCAAAGCCCCGAAAACCGACCTGAAGATGAAAAATGTGGACGGCCGCAGTTTTTCGTTGAACGATGTGAAGAAGGAGAACGGCCTATGCGTGGTCTTTTCGTGCAACACCTGCCCGTATGTGGTGGCATGGGAAGACCGCTACAATGAATTGGCCGCGTTCTGCAAGAAGAACAACGTGGGTTTCATCCTCCTGAATTCGAACGAGGCCCAGCGCGATGGAGTTGACAGCCATCAGGCCATGTTGGCCCATGCCAAAGAGATCGGTTATGGCGACTATCCTTATGTGGTGGATGCCGACCATGTGCTTGCCGATGCCTTCGGGGCCACCAAGACGCCAGATGTGTTCCTTTTCAATGGAAGATTGGAATTGGCCTACAAAGGCGCCATAGACGACAACATGAAGGACAAGGGCGCAGTGCAGGCACCTTACCTGTCCAATGCGATCTCGGCCATGGTGGCCGGACAGCCGATAGCTCCTGCCGAGACAAAGGCCCTCGGTTGCAGCATCAAGCGCAAAGCCTGATCAACATTCGTGGTCTATCGTCAGCGGACGGAATGCCCTCGACTACCCTTCATTTCTTCGGTTGGATATTGGTCGGTTCTTCAGTTATTCCGATCATTCAAAGCCGTAGCTCCTTCAGTTTTGCTTCGAGTTCGCCTTCGGCAAACGAGCCTTCGTAGAAGTGGCGTATGCCCAGTGAGTGGTTGACGAATAGCGTGGCAGGTATCGCCCCGCTCCACTCGGGACTCACTTTGGGGATCCAGTCGTTCGGATTGGCCTCGTCCAACATCAGCACCTCGGAACGCAGTGCTTTCTGTTTCACGAAAGGGATCACCTTGGTGTCCAATTGCTCGGTGAAGTCCAATGTGACCAGCAGCACCTTGCCTTTCTTGTCAGCATAATAAGCGTTCAGGGCTTCGAAATAGGGCAGCTCCTTTACGCAAGGGCCGCACCACGTGGCCCATAGATTGACCACAAACGTGGTATCGCCTCCCTTTGTGAAACGCTGTTCGAGGTCTCGAAGGTGAACTATGGGTATGTGCTGCGCTGAGACCTTCAGGATGGGAAGAAACATGAGCGCCAAGGCACATGGAACAAGGATGCGCTTCATGCCACTTCCCGCTCCTTCACATGCTTCTCATACAAGAGGCGGGTCATGCCGTCCGAAAGGCCGAACTGCGGCACGATAACCTCCTTGATATTGGCCGTTTCCATGATGCGGAGGAAAATATGCGCTGCTGGAATGATCACGTCCGCACGGTCAAGGTTCAGCCCAAGGTCCATCACCCGTTGCTCGTAGGTGAGGCCCGACAACATGGTATGCATGCGTTTCAATTGGTTGTAGCGCAGTGGTCGGCCGTCTTTCACGGCTATCATCTTATAGAGTTTGTTGATATTGCCGCCCGAACCGATGCCATCCAGTTTATCGATGCCCGAAGTGTGCTCCGTGACCCAGTCCAAGAGCTTTTCCCAATACTCATCTTCCACCTTGCCTTGCAGCAGACGGATGGTGCCGATGCGGAACGAACGGCTTGCCACCGGGCGATTGTCGCTGAAAAGGGTGAGCTCGGTGCTGCCACCGCCCACATCAATATAGAGGTAGCTGCGGTCCTTGTGCAGCTTCTCTTCCACGTGGTTGGAAAAGATGATGTCGGCCTCGGTCTTGCC
>JBFYQB010000024.1:0-2874 GCA_041302955.1 Flavobacteriales bacterium | reverse complement strand
GGCAACATTCGGCCTTGATTTTTTGAGCGGCTGCGAAGGTAGACATTCATTATTCCACATCATATCCGAATGTCTCCGGATAAATGGGCAACTATGGTTTTCAGAACTCGCTTTTGGAGTGGAACTCGATCTTCGGATACTGCTCCTGCGCCATTTGCAAAGCCCATGCGCTATCCGCAAGAAAAACGAGGCGACCTTCCTTGTCCTCTGCAAGATTGTTCTGTTTCATATCGATGAAACGCTCCAACTCCACTTCGTCTTCGCTGGTCACCCAAAGGGCCTTGTGCAGCGAAATGCCCTCATAGCGGCACTTCGCGCTGTATTCATGCTCCAGCCTGTGCTGTATCACCTCAAACTGAAGCGCGCCCACACAACCGATGATCTTGCGGCCATTGATGCGCTTGGTGAACATCTGTGCCACACCTTCGTCCATCAGCATGTCCAAACCTTTGTGAAACTGCTTGGTCTTCATCGGGTCGGCATTCTCCACGTACTGGAAAAGCTCTGGAGAGAAGCTCGGTATGCCTTTGAAATGCAGTTGCTCGCCATCGCTCAACGCATCACCTATCTTGAAATTGCCACTGTCGTGCAGACCTACAATATCACCCGGATAGGCGTCATCGATCACTTCTTTCTTCTGTGCCATGAACGATGTCGGGCTGCTGAACTTCAGCTGTTTCCCAAGGCGGACGTGCGTATAGTTCTGATTTCGTACAAAGGTGCCCGATGTGATGCGCAGAAATGCTATCCGATTGCGGTGATTGGGGTCGATGTTTGCGTGGATCTTGAAAACGAATCCGGAGAAACGGCTGTCAAGTGGTTCGATGATGCGCTCTTCAGTTTCCATCATGCGCGGTGATGGAGCAATCTGTACAAAGCAGTCCAGCATTTCGCGCACTCCGAAATTGTTCAATGCGCTACCGCAGAATACGGGTGCCACCTTGGCATTCAGGTAATCATCCATGTCAAAGGCAGGATAAACACCGGTCACCAGTTCCACCTCCTCGCGCAGTTGTTGGGCTGGCTTTGCGCCAACTATCCTGTCTATCTCGGGGTCGTTGATGTCGGCTATGTCCACCGTGTCCTGCACCCGTTGTTTGTCGGAAGGGCTGAACAGACTAAGGTTGTTCTCAAAAAGATTGTAAACCCCTTGAAACCGCTCGCCCATCCCGATAGGCCAGGTCATCGGTCTCACTTTTATCATCAGCTTCTGTTCAATCTCATCCAGCAGGTCGAACACATCGCGACCCTCACGGTCCATCTTATTGATGAAGACGATGACAGGCGTGTTGCGCATGCGGCATACCTCAGCCAATTTTTCGGTCTGACTTTCTACGCCCTTGGCAACGTCAACCACAACGATTACGCTGTCCACAGCCGTCAACGTGCGGTAGGTATCCTCCGCAAAGTCTTGGTGACCGGGCGTGTCGAGGATGTTCACCTTCTTATCCTTGTAATCGAAACCCATCACCGAAGTGGCCACAGAAATGCCGCGCTGCTTCTCAATTTCCAAGAAGTCCGAAGTGGCCGTCTTCTTGATCTTGTTGCTCTTTACAGCTCCTGCCACTTGAATAGCACCACCGAACAAGAGGAACTTTTCGGTCAATGTGGTCTTGCCCGCATCCGGGTGACTTATGATGGCGAAGGTCCTTCTACGCTCTACTTCCTGCTGATGGGTCATGGCACTTTTTTGAGGGGCGCAAAAGTACGGTAAGCCTACGGACGGTCACGGGCGGGTTGCGCGGAGCATTTCGCGCTTGAATGGAGGTCCAGGCAGACGGTCTACCATATAGCCTGCCGCTTGCATTGCCCGTCTCACATCGCCCTTGGCGCAATAGGTTACCAGCACGCCCCCGACTGCCGTGAGCGCAAAGAGTTTTTGGAATACATCAACCGTCCATAGCTCTGGTTGTGTATTGGGTTCAAAAGCATCATAATATATAAGGTCAAATGCTTCGGGCATTTCGAACTCCTGCAGTCGCTGATGGTGCTTTGTAAGCATGAATTGAGGTGATATGGAAGCCGATTCATTCCATGCAGCTTCGTGAATGGCGTGAAATAAATGCTTGTCAACAGTCTGATGTGCAACCACCTCCCGCCAAATTTTCTCGGGCAAAGGATAAGCCTCAAGGGCATGATAGTCAATCATAATATCGGAATCACTCACGGCCTGAGCCGTCAGTAGGGCATTCAGTCCCGTGCCGAAACCCATTTCCAATATTCGAGCACGTGTTGGATTTTGAATCAGCAGTGGCCTTAGCCCGGTGTCAATGAACACATGCATGCTTTCGGCCACAGCACCATGCCGCGAATGATAGGTCGAACCGGTTTCCATATCCAACACCGTCAGCGAACCATCAGTTGTCTGTTCAATTTTGACGTTCATCATAGATGCAGGTGACAAGTGGTACATTTCAATTGAACCGCTGTGCTGAAATTCGCGGAGCAATTCACAATAGAATAAGATGATAACAAAGGAACGGTTTGAAAGCGGATACACCTATGCGGCATATCGCGAGATGGTGGATGCGAAATTTGCCAAAGGCCTTACCACGGGGCCAATTCAAACTACCGAATTGTTGGATTACACCAAGCTGAACATACAGCGTATGCATCGCTTGGATAAGACGTTTCGGGTCGATACTGAAGTTGCCGAACGCTTAAATGACGTTCCATGCACCTTCTATTGGTTGTTGCTCACCGAGGCATGGTGTGGAGATGCATCTCAGAATGTACCCATCATCAACAGATTGGCAGAGGCTTCGCCAAACATCCATCTCAGCGTTTTTCTTCGGGATGAGAATCTCGATATCATGGATCAATTCCTCACCAACGGTGGGCGGGCCATACCAAAACTCATCGTTATGGACGGTG
>JBFYQB010000023.1:0-3228 GCA_041302955.1 Flavobacteriales bacterium | reverse complement strand
GGCAACATTGGCGACCGCTTCGCGTTGCATTTCGGCATGATGGCCGTTGGGATAGGTAGAGACGTTGCATGCAACGTCTGTACACAAGTGTTCGCTGCGGATGGCGTGGTGAATGTTTCCGTGGGTGAGGACATCACTACAGGCACCATCACCATCCTCGATATGGCCGGCCGCACGGTGCAGACCGCAGCCATCAACGGAAGCCGCACGGTTGTAGCTACTGATCTTACTACAGGTATCTATCTGGTAAGGGTTGAAACAGTCCAAGGCGCGGAGACGCACCGCATAATGCTTCGCTAACTCTTTTTTTTACATTTACACCTTCTCACATTTGCACCTTTACATTATGAAAAGAAAGTACTCCCGCCCAACGCTATCCCGTATCAAACTCGACACCGACATGCTTATGGTCATGGCGTCCTTCGGCCCAGGTAGCGATCCCGAGGCTAGCCTATTGAAAGGACTCAACCCATTGAAGTGGTTGAAATGATCTTTCATCCCGTATGAAGTTCATCTGACGGCCCTTATCGGGCCGTCAGTGTTTCTATACGCTTGATGTTCTTCCTATCTCCTTGCCAACGATAACACCAACGCCCGCTGTTGATGAAACATCTTTTCTTTCCTGTGCATTTGCGACCATGGGCGTTTGCCCTTGCCCTATTTATCGCCACGACCCTCCCTTGCATTGGGCAAAATGCGTTGGCACAGACCGATGCCCACATCTTGGCACAGCCGCTGGTCGAAGCCTATCTGCAACAGGAAAGAGCCAAGAAGGCCATAGCACCCGATGACCTGAAGGAATGGACGCTGTCTGACGCATACACAGACCGAAGAACGGGCATGACACATGCATATGTTCAACAGACGTTGAACGGTATTCCGGTGTTCAACGCCATCAGCACTGTGGCCATCAAAGACGGCAGAGTAGGTCACTTCGTTCCTCACTTTGTCAAGGGTCTGGAAGGCAAAGCCCAAGGGTCTGCTCTGACACTGAATGCGCAGGATGCCGTGTTCGCTGCGTTGAAGCATTTGGAGAAGCCCGCCCCGCAGCAGATCACGGCCCTAACGGATAGGAATGACAAGAACCGCTTCCGCTTCAGTGTGCCAGATATCGCTGCTTCGCCTGTGGTGGTGGCACTGGTCTACGTTTCATGGAAGGACAGTGTGCGATCAGCGTGGAACGTCAGTATCGAAATGAAGGGAGAACCTCATTGGTGGAATGTGCGTGTGGATGCCGCGACAGGTGTCTACATCGACAAGAACGACTATACGGTATCCTGCGGTTTTGATCCTGCCGAAGGCGGAAGTCATGGACATACAGGCCTATCTGAGAGCACACATGCGTGCCAAGAGGCCAGTGCGGTGATGCCGATGCCTCCCTCCCCCACCTCCACCTACAATGTGTTTCCGCTTCCGATAGAGGCTCCCACCTTCGGCACAAGAAGTTTGGAGATTGACCCGGAGGATATCACCGCTTCGCCCTTCGGCTGGCATGACGATAATGGTGTTGCGGGCGCGGAGTACACCATCACCCGTGGCAACAACGTCTATGCCTACGATGATGCGGACAACGACAATACACCCGGATACTCACCTGACGGTGGGCCAGGATTGGAGTTCGACTTCGGCTTCGATCCCCTTGACGCCCCCATGAACAACATGGATGCCGCGCTGACCAACCTGTTCTATCACACCAATGTAGTGCACGACATCCTGCATGGACTAGGATTTGATGAGACTGCGGGAAACTTTCAGGCGAACAACTATGGCAATGGTGGTGAAGACTCAGACCATGTGCTGGCTGAAGGATTCGATGGTTCTGGAACCAACAATGCCAATTTCAGTACGCCCCCCGATGGACAACTTCCAAGGATGCAGATGTACCTCTGGAACTCAGTGCCCGACAATTGCGAGGAGCTGAACATCACCTCCGGCCTGTTCAATGGGGCGATGGAAGTAGGTCATGCCGACTTCACTTCTTTTGGCACGGTCACCGCAGCGTTGATCCTTGCCAATGATGGAGTGGGCAACACATCCGATGTCTGTTCGGACATTATGAATGATGTTACAGGCAAGATCGTGCTATTGGACAGGGGCGGGTGTACCTTCATCACTAAAGCGCAACGGGCCGAAGCCGCAGGTGCAGTGGGAATCATTATCGCAAACAATCAAGCGACCGGGGCCAACAATATGACGGGGTCTCCGGCTGTCACCATCCCTGTGGTGTCTGTTTCGCAAGCGGATGGCGTCACCCTGAAAGCTGCCTTGTTGGACGGTGCTGTTCAGGCCAATATCGTGACCTGTGCCACGGAACCGTTCGATTCCAATTTCGACAACGGCATCATTGCCCATGAGATCGGTCATGGAGTGTCGAACCGATTGACAGGCGGCCCCTCGCAGTCCAG
This sequence comes from Flavobacteriales bacterium, assembly GCA_041302955.1. Lineage (GTDB taxonomy): Bacteria > Bacteroidota > Bacteroidia > UBA10329 > UBA10329 > UBA10329. The sequence goes on along the minus strand of JBFYQB010000023.1, from coordinate 823 downwards.
CTGCCTTGCTAATGAGGAACAGGGAGGCGAGGGTTGGAGCGATTGGTTGGCCATGATGATGACCATCAATCCTGGCGATGACGGGGCCGATGCCAGAGGCGTAGGCAGCTATGTGAACAATCAGTCCAGCAGTGGCGGAGGCATCCGAAGATTTCCCTATTCCACTGATATGGGCATAAATCCCCAAACGTATGGTGACCTTGCCACCAGCGTAGGTCCTCATGCCCGGGGCGAGATATGGTGTACTGCTATCTGGGACATGTCGTGGCTGCTGATGGATGCCTTTGGCTTCAATAGCGACCTGTCCGACCAGAATGCGGGCAACCACATCGCTATTCGCTTGGTGCTTGAAGGCATGAAGCTACAGCCCTGCGAACCGGGGTATCTGGATGCCCGCGATGGCATCCTTGCTGCCGATGACATGCTTTATGGTGGTGCACATCAAGCACTGATATGGGAAGCCTTTGCCCGCAGGGGAATGGGCTGCGGAGCAGATCAGGGCAGTTCGGACGTGGTGGGCGATGAGGTGGAGGCCTTCGATGAGCCCAACGTCTATTATCAGGACGTGGACACCGATGGCTTTGGCGACCCTGATAAGACCGCTGTGGCCTGTTCGCAACCCATAGGCTATGTGGCCAATAGTGACGACTGCGATGACACCGACATCCTGATAGGAACGGGCTGTTTGCAATGGACAGGCGCGGTGAGCACCGACTGGAACACGGCCGGAAACTGGGATCCCGCCCAAGTGCCGACCTCAAGCGACTTTGTGGTGATCCACTCCGCACCTGCCAACCAGCCGCAGGTGAATCAGGCACCGGGG
>JBFYQB010000022.1:0-5720 GCA_041302955.1 Flavobacteriales bacterium | reverse complement strand
ATGCGTACCATGTCCACGTCCGGCATCGGCATGTGGGGCATGGACCGGTGCAGCGGCAGTTCGTTCCGTTTCGGTAGTGATGCACCAGAGATCTTGGGCTGCAACCGTGAAATACTGTTGGCCGCTATGATCCCTGTCGAGGGACGTGAGTGGCGCAGAGACCACTTCGGCACCTGCCATGGCCACAACATAGAGCGCCATGAGCATTGCCACCATGGCATTGCGCATAAGGTCTGGAGTTCTCAGGGCCATAATTCTGTTCACGCGACAAAAGTAGTGTACAAGCGACCGCCTATGGCACATATGTGCATTCATCACCCTGCAAGGGACCGACCATCCGAATTCCCTATTTTCACAACCGAACAAACCCCCACATGGAAAGCAACATCATCACTCAGGTACTACTACCGCTCGCATTGTTCATCATCATGATGGGCATGGGCCTTTCGCTGGTAGTAGACGATTTCAAACGCGTGCTCCGATTTCCGAAGGCGGTGGCAGTGGGCCTGGGGCTCAAGCTGGTCGCCATTCCGCTGATAACGTTCGCATTGCTTGCCGTCATTCCGTTGGAGCCCGAGCTTGCAGTAGGATTCATCCTATTGGCGGCCTGTCCAGGCGGAGCCACGACCAACCTTATCACCAATCTGGCCAAGGGAGATGTGGCATTGAGCATCACGCTGACGGCCATTGCCAGTGTCATTACGGTGTTCACTATTCCTATTCTCGTCAATCTGGGGTTGCAGCACTATGTGGGCGAAACCAGAGACATTCATCTTCCTTTTGGGAAAACAGTGGTGCAGATTCTTGCCATCACGGTTGTTCCGGTCATCATAGGCATGGTGCTCAACAACAAGCAACCTGCCTTGGCGCTGAAGGCCGAGAAACCCGTGAAGATCATATCGGCCGTATTTCTCATCCTCATCATTGCCGCAGCGCTGATAAAGGAGCGCGCCAACATCGCTGATTTCTTCCAGAAGGCAGGGCCAGTGGCACTCCTCCTCAATCTGTTGGGCATGTTCATTGGCTATTATGGTACGCGGCTGCTGACGGGCAACAAGCAGCAGGCCATTACCGTTGGCATTGAAGTAGGGGTGGTGAATGGAACCTTGGGCATTGCCATTGCTGCGGGCATTCTAGGCAATTCGGTGATGAGCATTCCTTCGGCCATCTACAGCGTCATCATGTTCCCTTCGGTGATGCTGCTCATCTGGTTGGGGGTGAAACAGAAGCGTGAGGTTTAGGGTTTTGGATCAAGTCCAATGTGCCAGCGATCCAGTCAATGAATCGGGCTCAACACGTCTATTCCACTAAGAACAATGCATTTCCGACAGCACGAATAATCACCACCTTTGGGCATTCCGTTGTCAGGTTTTCGGGCAGTAGGTGAGCACATCGTTCAAGGGGGAGGCAGCGCAATCATGGAAACATCGATCATCATCATATTAATAGGTCTGTTCATCTTTTTTGGACATTACCTGAATGGCGTATTTGAGCGAAGGAGCATACCGGATGTCCTCGGTCTGATGCTCATTGGCATGTTGCTGGGACCAGTGTTCCATCTTGTGGATCCGGCATCGTTCGGGCAGTTCGGCCCCATATTCAGCAATTTCGTGCTGATCTTCATTCTGTTCGAGAGTGGGACCGATCTGAAGATATCTGAAGTGAAGGAGAGCTTCAGAGAATCGGCAGGCATCACCTTCTTTGGTTTTCTGACCACGTGGATCGCGATCTTCCTGATGTGCCAACTGGTATTCGGGCTGCCCATTCTGGTCAGTCTTTTTATCGGTGCAGCCTTGGGAGGCACATCTTCGGCCGTGGTGGTGGGGCTGGTACGCAAGCTTGATGTGAGGCCCAGAACATCGGCAACGCTCATCATCGAATCGGCCGAGTCGGATGTGTTCACCTTGGCGATCCCTATCAGCATTCTTGGCTTTATGATGCATGGCGAGATATCTGCTGGAATGATACTGTCGCAGTTCATCTCATCGGTGGTGTTGGCATTGTTCATCGGTATAAGCGGAGCATTTCTCTGGTCGTTCCTGCTCCACAGGTTTCCTCAGTTCAAAAGCACCAAATTCTCTACGCCTGCATTCCTGTTCATCCTCTATGGTGTGACCGAGTATCTGAAGTTCAGTGGGCCGCTCACCGCCCTGTCGTTCGGTATGGCCATTGGCAATCTCAAATATCTGGAACCGAAGGTCCTTGCACGGATACTCCCCAATCAGAGCATCATTCTGCCTAAGAGCGAGAAGGATTTCTTCAGTGAACTGGTGTTTCTGTTGCGCACATTCTTCTTCGTCTTCATTGGGATAAGCATCCAGATCAAACGCATCGACTGGCTCCTTTGGGGCGCCCTTTTCACCCTGGTGTTGTTCCTCGTGCGCCTTGTGCTTGTAAGGATACTGGTGGCACGCGACACCCCAATGCTTGACCGCGCTGCCATGTCTATCATGATACCCAAGGGATTGGGCGCTGCGGTGATCGCCACGTTGCCGTTGCAACAAGGCCTGGTGCATGGCGAGATCATCCAGTCCATCTGTTTCTCCGTCATCCTGTTCAGTACCATCTATTGTGTACTGCTGTTCTTCATGCTGAAAACAAGGTTCAGTCTACCGTTCTACAGGCTATTGTACAAGGAGAAGCCGAAGGCAGCATAGCAGACCTCCCTCTGAATTTCCAATGAGAGTTGCGTGGTTCAAGCGTGTTCTATCAGCCTGTACTTTTTTAGCACGGCACAGAACATCTTGACCAATGCCGTTGTTTTATTTGGCTGTCAAGTAGTTCTCATCCGTAGGTCATTTTCATCCAACAACCCTCCTGTTGCATGAACAGTTTCTATTCCCAACCCAGATTATTGCAGTGGGCTGAGGCCTTGGTGCTTGTTCTTGCGGGGTTCTATGTGGCTCTGCTCATCATAGAACAGGCATATGCCAACCCCGCCTACTATCTCCTGTTCTTCGTCTATCTGCCCGTGGGGCAATTCTCACTCACCCCCTTGTTCAAGCTGACGGGTGTATACCGCTATTATTCGCCCATGCTATTGGGATACATGCCCAATACCACGTTGATCGACCTTCACAATGGTGGTAGTTTCGACTATCTGTTCGTGATGCGCGGCCGAGGGGGAGTGCCGTTCCGGAACAGGATACTAGCCTATCACTTGGAGGGGCTGCTGCATCTGATAGCGCAGATAGAAGCGAAGAAGCTGCCTGATACGGTGGTGATATGTGGCACGTCCTATTTCTTTAGTGAGCGCACCATGACGAAGCTGGGCTTCCGGTCTGTGCAACCCTCGGCCTTTTACCGTTTGAACCTGCTGGTGAACGCTATCGACCTACTGTGGATGTACTCCCTGTCGCAGGGAAGGCTGGCCATGCCGAAGCTGTGGGACGCCAAGAAAGCCACCATAGTTGGTACTGAACTGGTCTTGAAGAAGGAGCTCATCACCCAATTGCACGGCAAACTCGCACATAGGTCGGACACAGACAGAATGAAATGAAAACAACCCCCGAGGAACTGACAGCCCAAGGCTATGTATTGCTGGATAAGCTGGAACACAACGAGCTTATCCCATTCGTGAAGACCTATCTGGGCAAGCGCACTGCGCTATCCATCACCTTCACGGCTATCAATTGTGTGGTGGCCGCAGCGCTTGGATTCTGTTTTTGGAACGGCTATGGTCAGGAGAATTTCAACCTCGGAGATGGTGTCACACATTTCTCCTACGGCCTGGCCTTTGCTCTGGGGCTTATACCGGTGCACGAGTATATCCATGTGTTGGCCTACCGGTCGCAGGGGGCGGAGCATACGTCCTACGATTCGAACATCAGGAAATTCTATTTCATGGCGCTGGCGGATAGGTTCGTTGCCAACAAGCGCGAATTCACGGTGGTAGCGCTGGCTCCATTCGTGGTGGTCACTACGGTATGTGGGATTCTGCTGCTGTTGGTAGACCAATTATGGGCCTTCACCGTGCTGGGTACGTTGCTTACACATACGGCATGTTCATCAGGTGACTTCGGCATATTGAACTACTTCAATTTTCATAAGGACATGGAGATAGTGACCTACGATGATACCGTGAACAAGATCTCTTACTTCTATGGCAAGAAGGTGGTAGGCTGAGGTGGCCACCCCACTTTTTGCACAGGCCGACATCTTGCGCATTGTCATCCCAATGCGTTATTTCGGGTCGGACTAAAACCCTCAAATCCAAACAATGCCCGAAAAAAAGATCCTCATTCTCTTCTTCCATCCCCGGTTTGAGAACAGCCGGGTGAATAAGCGCCTTGTTGACGTGGCCCATACGCTGGACCATGTGACCATTCGCGATATGTATGAGCTCTATCCCGACCACAATATTGAGGTGAAGACCGAGCAGGCGCTGCTCCTGGAGCACGATATCGTCATCTGGCAGCATCCGTTCTATTGGTACAGTTGCCCTCCGCTGATGAAGCAGTGGATAGACCTGGTGCTGGAGCATGGATGGGCCTATGGCAAGGATGGCACTAATCTGACAGGCAAGTGCATCATGAATGTACTGTCATCGGGCGGCACCTTTGAGGTGTATAAAAAGGAGGGACGCAACCGATTCACGTATCGCGAGCTGCTGAGCCCGTTCGATCAGACAGCTTTTCTATGCAACATGACCTACCTGCCTCCCTACATTGTGCCAGGAGCGAACCGCATCACAGACGAGGTGTTGGAAGACCATGCCATCCGCTATCTGGAGATTCTCAATTTCCTGCAATCGCCTGAGGTGGACACTGCCAAGCTTGCAACCGTTGCTCATTTTAACGACCTGAATATCGGATCATGGCAGGAGACCTTCTACACAACGCACTGATCTATCTGGGTGCGGCCATTGTCTGCGTGCCTGTTGCGAAGAAGCTGGGCATAGGCAGTGTGCTGGGCTACATCATCGCAGGGGTGGTCATCGGGCCGTTCGCTCTGGGGCTGATAGGGCAGGAGGGGGAGGATGTGATGCAGGCGGCCGAGTTCGGAGTGGTGATGATGCTCTTCGTCATCGGGCTGGAACTGAGTCCGCAGGCATTCTGGCAGATGCGCAATCGTATCGTGGGCCTCGGTGGGCTTCAACTTGGGCTTACGGCCGCTCTGCTGTTCCCAGTGTTTCTCTTCCTGTTCGGGTTGCCGGTGAATGCATCGGTGGCGTTGGCATTGTCGTTCGCTATGAGCAGCACGGCCATCGTGTTGCAGACGTTGAAGGAGAAGAGCATTGAGCAGACCGATGCCGGGCGGTCGTCCTTCTCGGTGCTGTTGTTTCAGGACATTGCCGTCATTCCGATCCTTGCTATTCTGCCGCTGTTGGCGGGAGTGCAGCAAGAGCAGGTGGCGGTGTCGACCAATCCCATCATCGCATTCCTGGAAACGAACACGACCATCACCATCCTTGGTGCTGTGGTTGTGGTGGTGGTTCTCGGCAGGTTTGTCATCAATCCGTTGCTGCATTACATCGCACGGTCGCAGGTGCGGGAACTGTTCACTGCTTCGGCCTTGTTCATCATCATCGGAGTGTCTTATCTGATGACGTTGGTGGGCATCAGCGCTGCGCTCGGGGCCTTCATGGCGGGCGTGCTGCTGGCTAACAGCGAGTTCCGCCACGAACTGGAGAGTGATGTGGAGCCTTTCAAAGGGCTGCTGCTCGGGGTGTTTTTCACGGCAGTGGGGTCTACCATCAATTTCAATGTGCTTGCCGACAA
>JBFYQB010000021.1:0-7192 GCA_041302955.1 Flavobacteriales bacterium | reverse complement strand
CATGTAATACTACATTATGTGCTTCTCAGCTGGTAACTGTTGATCAGTTCACTACTGCCACTGCAGGATCTGACCAGACCCTATGTGCCACAACGGCCACCTTGGCGGGCAACACGCCCACTACCGGTGGGGGAACCTGGACATTGGTAAGTGGATCAGGAACCATTACCACTCCAACTTCACCGACATCTGGCATCACTGGTCTGGGTGTTGGAGCGAACACCTTCAGATGGACCCTACTCAATGGCGCTTGCACCGACTCGCAGGATGACGTGGTCATCACAGGGCAGAATTCCTCTGTAATCCCTACTGGGGTCGCAGGGACCACGACCATATGCAGTGGTGCTTCCACCACATTGACCGTTAGTGGCGGGACGGCCGGAACGGGTGCGGTGGCACAATGGTTCACCGGTTCCTGCGGTGGAACCTCGGCAGGGACAGGAAATAGTATCAATGTCAATCCAACAGCCAATACCACCTACTATGTCAGATACAGCGGCACTTGTAATACAACGCTCTGTGCTTCGCAATTGGTGACTGTCGACCAGTTCACTACCGCAACTGCAGGTTCAGACCAGACCCTATGTGCAACAACGGCCACCTTGGCAGGCAACACACCGACCACTGGTGGTGGAACCTGGTCAGTGGTAGGTGGTTCTGGAACCATTACGACTGCCAACTCACCGACATCTGGTATCACCAGTTTAGGTGTTGGAGCAAACACGTTCAGATGGACCTTGCTCAATGGTGCTTGCACAGACTCGCAGGATGATGTGGTTATCACACGTCAAGTTTCATCAGTGGCACCGACCGGTATAACAGGAACTACAACCATCTGTAATGGAAGTTCAACCACCTTGACTGTTTCTGGCGGCACAGCAGGTACAGGTGCGGTTGTCGAGTGGTTTACTGGTTCTTGCGGTGGAACCCCTGCTGGCACGGGCAACAGCATTAATGTATCACCAACCAGCACTACCACTTACTATGTAAGATATAACGGTAGCTGCAACACGACTACCTGTGCGTCTGTTTCGGTTACGGTGAACACGCTATCGGTTGCACCAACAGGGGCAACCGGCACTACAACCATCTGTAACGGGTCATCAACCACACTTACCGTATCAGGAGGCAGTGCCGGCACGGGTGCCAGTGTTGAGTGGTTCACCGGTTCGTGCGGCAGCACCTCGGCAGGTACTGGAAACAGCATTACAGTGTCGCCCACCAGCACCACCACTTACTACCTGCGTTACAACGGTACCTGTAATACCACTACCTGCGCTACTGTGACGGTAACGGTGAACACGCTTTCAACTGCTCCGACAGGGATTACCGGAACAACTGCTATTTGCGCGGGTGAGTCCACTACTCTGACGCTTTCCGGTGGCTCAGCGGGTAGTGGTGCAACAGCTCAATGGTTCTCCGGTTCTTGTGGAGGTACTTCAGCGGGAACTGGCACCAGTATCACGGTTTCTCCGGCTTCCACCACCACTTACTATGTTCGTTATTTGGGAACTTGTAACACCACCACCTGCGCTAGTTTGGCGGTCAACGTAACCCCGGTTCCTGCCGATCCTGGTTTTGTAAGTAATACATGGGTTACAACAGGTTATAACGGTGGAGATATTTCACTCAATGGCTCACGAAGGGGTTACTATACACGTTCGACCGACTCATACAATACCCTGAATGATTGGGGGTCGTCCTCCAACCCTGCCGCGGCCTCCGGTTGGAGCGGATGTACCGTAACGGATGATCTTCACAATGTGGTTTCTAGACGCGAAGGATTCACTTGCGGAGAGTATAGACTGGACATGCCTAACCACGATGACCACGTGCAAGTTTATGTGAATGGAGCAATGGTCTGGGAGCACAATGGCTGTTGTGATGCGCATACGGGAATTTGGACCGGACTGCTCAACTCATCATCAAGGATTGAAGTGCGTCACAATGAAGGTGGCGGGGGGTCTCATCAATCTCTTTCTCTGGTGCAGCTTTCCGGTAGCTCAACTGCTCCAACGGGCATTACTGGCAACACAAGTATCACAGTGGGTGGATCAACAACCCTGACCGTATCTGGCGGTTCAGCGGGAGCAGGGGCCCAAGCTGTCTGGTACACAGGCTCGTGTGGTGGCACACAGATAGGCACCGGCAACAGCATTACCGTTTCTCCTGGATCCACCACCACCTACTGGGTGCGGTACGTTGGATCGTGTAATACTACAACTTGTGCTAGTGTTACCGTTACAGTGTCCACCACTTGTACCCATACCATCACCCTATATGACTCGTATGGAGATGGCTGGCACGGTAATAATTTCGTATATATTTATGTTAATGGTGTTTATCAAGGATCTGCTACAATGAGTGGTGGTTGTTGCAATACATATGGTCCTCAAGCATTCACGTTCCCGGCAGCTGACGGAGCTGCTATCCAAGTCACGTTCGCAGGAGGTAGTTGGCCAGGGGAATGTTATTTCACAATTCGGTCAGGAAACAATACCAACGTTACTCCTTATGCTTGGTATCCATGGTATGATGGCACATTCAACGGAACAGGCGATTGTCCATAAACTGAATCATCAATATACCGCCACATCTGTCTAAAAACATTTCACATGAAACGAAACCTAATTGCAATCGGATTCTTGATTTTCCTAATCACAGTATTGAACAATGACGTTGCAGCCCAGAATCTGCGGCCTGTTGAAATGGAGGAAACCTCACCCGTTGAACAACAGACCTTATCGAGTCATGACGTAGTAAGACTTCTAACCAAAGCCCCCTCCTCTGAAAATTACTCCAACGAAGAGGAGTACTCGAAGGCTAAGGAAGTTTGGGTTGAGGAAAATCCTGATGCGTATGCACGGATTGTGGGGAAAAAATCAGCATCCAATAGGTTGAATAAAAGCACTGACGAAACTGTCCCATTCAAGGGACAGCCTCAGTATTGACTTCACAGTTCCAAAGGTTTCACTTCTGCTTTTGAATATTTGAATCCTTAGCAATTATATCGTCCGTTCGAAGGGCGTGGTTGACCGACTGAGCGCCCTGAAAAGCACGGTGCGTTAATGTGACCTGCGGTGGGATTGTCAGGCTGCGGGGTCGGTGGCTGGTGTGGCAAAACACCACTGTAAGCGGTACATTGGTCACGCAGATATGCCATGGTTCACTTCTAACCACCTGTATCGCAGTGGCGAATGGCGCCAGCTCTCCGGACTGGTTCAAGACATGTTATGCACAGTTAAGTGGATAACCCCTGGACTAGGACTTTAACAAATTAGAGATCACTATTGATGATATCCTTTAAATAACAGGCTTAAGTGAGCGACTTTGTATCTTATAGCCGTTTAGTCATCGATTTGGCCCAGCCACTTTCTTCGAACCGAGTGATACAACAGAACGGTAGGCAGACTGGAGCATCTCCCTGTTAAAGTAGTAAAAGTGCTTTAAGGCCGGTAATGATCCGTCTGGAATGCAACAAAGCTCCTTTATATGACACTGATTATCTGGTCATATAAGTGAGTGCAAATTTTGATAGTCCTGTCAAATAAGCACCACCACACGCATAACTGATTATGTAAACTCCAAAACTGGATTTGCTAAATTCCGGCAGTACATGGCCGCACGAGTTTGCATCCCCTGGCCGACCATCTGGAAATGCGCTATATGCTGGTGGCGCCTCAGGGCATGGGCGAGGACGGACTGCGATGGCCCGAACCTCCAGCAACGGCTGCTCAATGCCCGCTGGTGTGCATCAGCACCCGTGCCCTATTCATGCTTAGAGTTGGCGAGGTGAAGGCCGGAATGCGCCTCTATGCGTTCTTCCGATGGGTGAATGCCACCAACGATGCCCATAGCGGCAGTTGGAGCAATGCGAGGTATACGGTTATCGTGTAAGCCGAGGGCCTTCAGTCCACCTTGAAATACTCCTCAGGCATCTGAGCGGCCTTCAGCATCAGGGTGTGCAGCTCGGTGTTGATGGTGAAGTGCTGCAGCAGTTCGCTGCCCGGACCGAAGGCGGCCAGTTCCACAAGGTCGGACGAGTGATTGTCCGATCCGAAGTTGACAGAGGTATGGGCCCGTTGCATCATGGCCAGCGGGCCAAAAGGCTGTTTCTCGGGTTTTATCCTGTCTTCGGCAGAAAGGGAAGCGAAGGCCTTCAGCAATAGGTCGGCCTCATCGGTGGTGGGTGTCCAGGCCTGCATCTCGGTCACCAGTTCGGTGACCTGCGCGGCCGTCAGCCCTTCCAGCATCTTGCCCATGAGCCATGCGTTGCTCTGACGGAAACGTTGAATGCGGTCGAAGTTCGCATTGGCCGTCTTGCCATAGAACAGGCCCGGGTTGGCATTGCCATGGTCGGTGGTGATGATGACGAGGGTCTCGCCATCCTTCTCGGCAAAGTCGATGGCGATTTTCACAGCCTCGTCAAAGGCGATCTGGTCGTAGATCAGTCCGGCCACATCGTTGCCATGCGCTGCCCAGTCCACCTTGCCGCCCTCCACCTGCATGGCAAATCCATTGGCGCTGCCCTTCATCCGTTCGATGGCAAAGGAGGTCATCTGCGCGAGCGAAGGGATGTTGGCCTTGTGCGCGTTGCTCGAAAGATGATCTACCGTATAGGGCAGGGCATCGTTGTGAAACACGGCCATCAGTGGCACATTGGCCTTGGCGGCTGCCAGTTCTGTCTTGTTGAGGGCCACGGCAAAACCGGCTTCGCGGTAGGCCTTCAGCAGGTCGCGCTTGTCCTCCCGTCCTTCCGATGTGAAATACTCGAGGCCACCGCCCATCATCACATCAAATCGCAGGTCCATATAGTGCGCAGCTATCTCGGGCTGGCTCTTGCGGCTATCGTTGTTCACGCAGAAACTGGCCGGAGTGGCATGGGTTATCGGCACCGTGGTCACGCAGCCCACCTTCTTGCCCGCCTTCTTGAATTTCTGAAGGATGGGCATAGGGCGCTCGCCCTTGGGCCCAACGTTCAACTTGCCGTTCTGAACCCGCATGCCTCCGCCCCAGGCCGATCCGCCCGCAGCCGAATCGGTGATCAGCGAATCGGCCGATGAGGTGTCCATCAGCGAGCGCACCAGACGGCCATCGCGATAGAGCTGTATCCAATGGCTGTGAATGCCATCGCGTTGGCGTAGGAACTGGTCGGCCATGGTAAGCGTGCCCTGACTCATGCCATCGCTCACCATGAAGATGATGTTCTTGGCCCGTTTGGCCGCTACAGCTGCCGGTGTGGCCTGAGCGCGCATGCCCGTCAATGGGCCGAGCACTGTGGCCCCGGCAGTGGCAAAAAGACCGTTGCGCAGCAGATTTCTTCTTTTCATGAACAGTAGGAATTTGAAGCCCGCAAGTTAGCAGTAGTACGCAAGAGCCCGTGTGTTACCGTTGTGTGATGCGGTGCAGACCTATCCTTTTGCAGCAGCATGACCGATGCGCACAATGACCGAAATTCGTGGCGTATGATTCCCGCCTCATTCACCGATCAACTTGGCCGAACCGTGCCGATGCAATGGCCTCCTCAACGCATCGTGTCGCTGGTGCCATCGCAGACCGAACTGCTGCACGACCTTGGCCTGGGCGATCGCGTGGTAGGCATCACCAAGTTCTGTGTCCACCCGCTGCATTGGTTCCGAGGCAAGGCCCGCGTGGGGGGCACCAAGGATGTGCGCATCGGCAAGGTGCGCGCCCTGCGCCCCGATCTGATCATTGCCAACAAGGAGGAGAATGTGCAGGAACAGATAGCCGCCCTTGCAACCGAGTATCCTGTTTGGGTGAGCGATGTGAACGACCTGCCATCCGCACTGGAAATGATCGGGGCCATCGCTGCGGGAACGGATACCCAAGAACGCGGCAATGAGATGGTGCGCCAAATAGCGCAGGGTTTTGCCATGTTGGCTCCACCCCAGCGCAGAACGGTGGTCTATCTTATTTGGAAAGACCCCTACATGGCCGCTGGCACAGGCACCTTCATCAGCGATATGCTCGCGCGCTGCGGATTGGACAACGCCATTGCCGCAGCGAGATACCCCGAACTGGACATCGCGCAGCTCGTGGAGCTGAACCCCGAGGTGGTGCTCCTTTCCAGCGAGCCCTATCCGTTCCGTCAGCACCATGTGCACGCCTTGCAGCGCCTGTTGCCCAAGGCCAGTATCATGCTGGTGGATGGCGAACTGTTCTCGTGGTATGGGTCGCGGCTACTGCAAACGCCTGCCTATCTCCATCAATTGCACCAACTGCTTAACGGGTAATTTCGCGCCCGCAACTGAACCTACACCACCATGAGCCAACGCAAACTGTTGATGATTCCCGGACCGATCGAGTTTGAGCCTGCCGTGTTGCAGGCCATCGCGGCACCCACACTGAGCCATGTGGACCCTGCGGTGATCGCAGCATTCGGCAATGCCTTGCAGATGATGCGCAAGGTGTGGATGTGCCCATCAGGTCAGCCTTTTGTGGTGGCTGGGTCGGGCACATTGGCCATGGACATGGCAGGTGCCAACCTGATCGAACCGGGCGACAGGGCCCTGGTGCTCGTCACGGGCTATTTCGGCCATCGCTATGCCGAGCTGCTGAAACGCTATGGCGCAGAAGTGACCGTCATCGAAGCTGCACTGGGCGAAACAGTGGCATTGGAACTGGTAGAGGAGGCATTGGAGCAGCACAGCTTCAAACTGATGACCTTCACCCATGTGGACACCTCCACGGGTGTGCTCGTGGATCCGCGTCCGCTGGCCGTGCTGGCGCGCAAGTATGGCGTGCTGACCATTCTGGATGGCGTGTGTTCCATCGGTGGCGAAGAGATGCGCCAAGAGGAATGGGGCATCGATGTGGCGGTCACCGCTTCGCAAAAGGCCATCGGTGTTCCACCCGGGCTTGCCTTGCTGATGGCATCGCCCAAGGCCATGGATGCTTGGAAGAACAGAAAGACACCCGTGGGCAACTACTTCTGCGATTGGAGCCTGTGGCTTCCCGTGATGCAGGCCTACGAACAGGGCCGTCCTTCCTACTTTGCCACGCCTGCGGTCAACCTCATCATGGGGCTCGAAGTGAGCCTGAAACTGATGCTGGAAGAAGGCATGGACACCCGCTTTGCGCGGCACGTGGCCTTGGCCAAACGTTTCCGCATGGCCATGGAGCAGCTCGGTCTTCGGTTCATTCCGCTGCGCGAAGAACAGATGGCCAACAC
>JBFYQB010000020.1:0-5425 GCA_041302955.1 Flavobacteriales bacterium | reverse complement strand
ATGTGGGGGGCACATCGGCATGCACCTTCCAATAGGGCGAGGCCTCGCGATAAGCAGCAGAATCGCCTGCGGTTTGAAGACCGTGACCGATGTAAGTACTGAACATCTGCGGCACCCCATCCACCGCAAGCTGCACCGGATCGACAAAATCGGAGACCCCTGCCCATGATGCACAAGCCTTTATACGGCCATCGGTATTGAGCGTATAGGATGTCATCAATGAGAGATGCCCTCCTGCGCTGTGACCCACAAGGCCGAATCTTGAAGATGACACCTGCCAAAGTTCTGCCTTTGACACCACATGTTCAATGGCGGCAAGCACATCATTCGGCAGATCAGGGTGGTGTGTGTTGGTCAGATTGGATGCGTAACAGTAATTGATACTTACTGCCGCTATGCCTGCCGCAGCAAACTGTTCTAGCTCAACGCTGAACGAATTCTTATCGCCAAACACCCAGCCACCACCATGAATGAATATGACCACAGGTGTATTCGTGTCGCGATTCGCGGGCAATGCCACGTCCAATCTGTGGCGAATGGCACTTCCGTAACTCAGACCATACAGTGTCTGCTGCTCCGATGCATTCAGGTCATCCTCTTGAATTTTCTCGCAACCACTGCCCATAAGGATGATGAATAGCAAGACAACTGGTGGAAAGTTCGACCGCATACTTGGATGTTTCAATTTTCTTTGGTGTGCTTGGCCTCCTCAAACCGTCTTCGCACTTCCCCAGCAATGGGTATCTTATTGCCGTCTTCGTCTATTCGTACAAATACGACCTGCGTAGTGCAAACAATGACCTCCTCCTCAGTATACACATTGTAGCGCCTTGCCTGTATGCTCAAAGCTATAGAAGTGGTGCCCATAGATACCGCTTCGCCATAGATATTGATGGTATACCCCACCTTCACTGGTTTTTCGAAAAGGATCTCGGTCATCTTGCGGGTCACCATGTTGGGTGTCTTGCAGATGCGGTTGGCCATAGCAACGGCCGCCTCATCGATCCATGAGAGCATGATACCCCCGAAAAGATTACCGTGCACACCAAGATCCTTGGTCATGCACACTTTGGTCATCAATAATTCCATCAACAAACAGTTAGCAATTGGAAAGCGGTCACAGCTTGCGCCCTTTGGCAACTCGGGTGTCGCGGTCCACCTTGTTCAGCATGTCCTTGTCTACAAGCAAGCGGCTATTGAAGCCGCGTATCAACGTGAACACCTTGCCGTCATAGTCTACCTTGCCCACTTTATTGCCCCGCTCGGTGGTCACCCACTCTTTGGCTCCTATTTTGAAATTGCTGCCCTCGGCCACAACCCCATTCCTGCGTTCAACAAGAAAAGGGATCTGCTTACCGTCTCCTGTCTCGAAACTGATCTTCAGTGTCTTCTCGTCAAATAGTTCACATACGCCAGGCGTGTTTCTGGGAATGATCACTTCTTCCACCTGTTTCCCGTTCTCTATCTTGATCTTGCCCTTGTCTACACCTATGTCCTCTTTGGATAATTGTCGTATCAGCACGATCTCCTCTGAGTTGTAGAACTGCAACTGATTCAATGTGATGTTGGCCTTTTCTATCTGCTGCCTGGTCTCCACCGTCAGATACATGCGACTTGTGGAACAGGAAGTGAACAGGACTGCACTGAGGGCAATGAGCAGGATAGGACGCATGGGGTGTGAGTTAAGTTGAGATCCGCGATTCAATAATTGTACCAGTTCTATTGCTCTACAAGGATAAAGGAAAGCACCTCACGTCCGGGCTTCTCATTGATGATTCCCAAAAGCGTGACCTCAAGGTGGCTTCCTGCGCGCTGATATATCAGTGTATGTGGAAAATCATTCAATGGATCTATGAATCGCACATAGTTCAACGCAGTTGAATCAGCTCTGAAAACCGCGGTCTTGTTCGGGAGCTGTGCAATGTAGAACACACTGCCCAGCGAATCTTTAATGGCCAACTGCTCCGTGAAAATCACCTTGTTGTCCTTCAGGATGGTCGAAGCCCCCTTCAAGCCGGTCGTGGCAGAAAACGACCATGATTCTCGCACGGTCATTGCATCCGACTGTTGTTCCCATCCGCCTTCCAACCATCGAAGTTCTGTCATCTGCTGAGCCATGGTTGCACCGCCCGAAAAGAGAATCAAACTTATGGTCAGGCAAAGTTGCTTCATATCGGTCAAAGGTATTTACAAGAAGGGCCAGCCCAATATATGGACAGGCCCTCTTTTATCCTGACGTACTGCACAAAATTCACATCTTCTTGCGTCTTAGCTTGCTTGCTCCATAACCCGCACCAGCAGCAAGCAGCAATGCTGAGAATCCATCAAGTGGAACCTCATTTTGAGCAGGTGGTGGCGCAGGTCCTTGCGCTTTGAGCAGGTCTGCATGAATTAGGACCAATAAAACGACCAACAAGGTCAACTGGATGTTTCGAGCGTTCATCATATCCTATTTGAATACCTTTTTCAGTTGGACACCATTGCTATTATGGCAAGCTACGGTATATACGCCTCTTGCAAGCGAAGATACGTCTATAGTCACTTCACTTACACCCAAAGCCATATTGGGTGCTTGCAATACAACCTTTCCGCTCATGTCAAATAGCCGGATTGTTCCAGACAGTTCACCAGAAGCAACGATGTGAAGCATGCCGTTTGTGATGAAGGCGTTCATTTGAACCTCCGTATCTGGCTGACCGACCGAGGTGATCAATTGCGGAGAGAAATGAATGAAGAATCGGTCAGCATAGGTCATATCTGAGGCTTGAAAAACATAGGATGAGCCTCGAAGATCATGGAAGATGCCATAGTGGCGGTCTTCAAGGATGATGCTTTCTTCATCCATATTCTCCACACTGTCCAATGCAAGGGTAACCACATCCTGCATTCCCGAATTGAGGCCCAACGGCACAATGCGCGCCTCTTCAAATTGGCCATAGCCTTGAATAGCCAAAGGCTGCCCGTCCATATAACTGTATAGACTTAGGTCACCCAGCGTATTCATTTTCGGTGCATCATATCCCCAGTCATTTCCGTCCGTTCCATCCTCAGCAAATCCGATCAGGGTCTGATTGAAACGGGAACCTGAACTTTTGGCCGACAGCCAGAACAGCTTTGTATCCAACTGCCTGAAAATGTTGGATGTATTGGCTGCTGTTCGCATTGCATTGGTGAATTGAACAGATCCAGCTCCATTGACATTCACCTTGAATCCTTGCGCTGTGCCGATTGTGCCTGACGGTGAATTTCCGCCACCGCCTGCTGTGCCACCAAGAGTATTTCGTACGGCATAATCACCCGTCACATAAGGAGATGCTCCCGGGTCATCCCATAGATAGACAGAGCCTACTGCAAGAATGCCACTATTTGCAGATAAGAACGAACTCACGCTTATGCCACTCGGATAAGGATTGCCTACCAAATTGTAGGCAACATTGGGAGCAGAGTATGCATTCACACTTATACCAATGTTACCATTGTTAACCGTTCCAGTGAATGTTTTCGTTCCAGCACCATAAGCAGCGTATCCTTTTCCTGCAATCATAGAACCACCAGCTCCAACCCAACCGGGATCGAACGTGTCATCCGATGGGTCGGTCGTACCGCTGGCAGGGTTGTACTGATAAACAGTTCCGCCAAGAAAACCTGAGCTGACATTGACAGTCGGTGAACTCCAGAAGTCATAGACAGAGCTTCCATTTCGTGTCACATTGTAGTTGCCAGCACCTGACAATGTACTACCAGTAGCCTGCACCAGACTTCCTCCATTTGCAACGTTGATGATACCGTTATTGGTCAGCGCACCAGTGACTGTCATAGAATTGCCTGTTTGAATATTCAAGGTCGCACCAGTTGCCAATGTCAATGTGGCAATCTGGGCAGCTTCATCGATCATCGGGAAGTTTGCGCCCGCTGGTGATGCGGGTATGTAGGCTGTGCCTCCAACAGCTGGCGCGGCACCAGTACTCCAGTTACTATTGGTGGCCCAATCTGTGTTCAGAGCATTTCCTGTCCATTCGTTCACAGCGCAACTGCGCGAAATGGTGAACGTACCAGTCACAGCGCCCGTGGATGACCAATGGCCGATATACACGTAGTAGGTCTCGCCCATGGTGGTGGTAAAAGTGTGTGTCTCGGCACTACCTGAGGAAGCCGCGTCTCTACAAGCGATATTTACTAATGCACCACATGAGCCTCTCGCTATGCCCATTTCGTGATCGAACGTGGCAGTACTTGACAGAGTAGTAGAATAACCGTTCCCCACGAAGGAGTACCACACACCGAACGGATTCATGGTGCACCCTATGCTCACGGTTTCGGTAACACTGGACACCGTGGTGCCCGCCAGATTGCTCATGCCACATGGCAAGGCAGTTGCATTGACACAGGCATCGTTCACAGGTGGTGCCGGTGGGCAGTTTATCTGCCAGTTCACAGTGTAACCCGCAGTAAGCTCTGGTTTTATCAGGAAGTAATAGGTAGTTCCTGCGGTCATTGAGAAGTTAGGGGTTATGCCGGTAGAGTTCACTTCATCGATGCAGTCCCATGTGCCTGTCCCTGAGCATGTACTGGCCTTATACATGATATTCAGATAATTGCCCCCTCCATTCGGACTCAGACTGTTCAAGGTTATTGAGTAACCCGAACTTGACTGGGTTGGCGTGAACGTGTAAATGGCTTCACGTCCCAACAATGAATAAGTGAGGGAGGCACAATCATAATAATTATCCCATGCACCGGTTCCACTGGCTATAACAGTATTCACGGCTGATCCACACACTGCAATTGAAGGAGCGGACAAACAAGGATCTACTGGAACAACCACTTCTATGGTAAAGTCGGTTGTGGTCGGATAGGCAGTACCCGAACCATTGTAATCATACACACGAACATAATAAGTGCCTATCGCTAGATTATAAATGGCGTATTCAGGAAAACCTGCTACATAACCATCGATGCAAGTTGCTGCACCACCAAAGGAATTGCTAGGTGACGACACCAACGATCCACCACAGCCATCGTAAAGCTGGAACACACCATCGAAGCTGGCGCTCGGCAGCAGGTTCACCCGATAGTCACCAGCCGTTGATACCGTGAAGGAATACCACACGTCATAATTGGACGTTGAACCTCCACAACCGCCACTACCAGCTGCAGCGCAAGCCACGCTACCTGTAATAGCAGCAGCACCAACGGTGATAGCTTGAGCTGTAGCACAAGCATCATTTGCAGGTGCGCCCACAGTGATAGTGATCCCTGTGGTAGAAGCGCTTTGAGAGGATGGTGTGCACAGCACCGTGAAACGGTACTGCTTGCCAGCTGTAAGCGCAGGCGTGGTGTAGGAGGCCGTTGCCGCACCACTGCCACCCACAGCACTCACCCAGGCACTTCCATCCCATTCTTCCCATTGATAAGAGATGCCCGA
>JBFYQB010000019.1:0-2884 GCA_041302955.1 Flavobacteriales bacterium | reverse complement strand
CGGCCTTCTTAAGTGCTAATTGATCTACTTTGGTGATAGAGTCCAGTCTGGCCTGTTGCAATTGCTGCGAACGCTGAGCTGCTAGAGCTTTTTCCTCTTCGGCCTTTTTTAGTGCTAATTCTTTAGACGTGGCAATAGAGTCCAATCGCGCTTTCTCGGCAATCTGAGCTATGCGCTCATTTTCTACTTGCGCCACTTTAGCTTCGTGAATTCTCTGCTCTTCCAATTGTTTTGCTTTGGAAGATTCAACGATTGCCATTTGTTTTTCTTGTTCTTTTTTAGCTAAAGAAGCAATGGCGGAAACATCTGGCATTTTCTCAACTACCTGACCAATAGGTTTCACCTGAACTGTGGTGACCGTATCCAATGCCCCTTCCTTATTAAAATAGTTGTTCAGCGTAACCGAAGCTTCGGTGCTTGACCGATCATAAACCAAACGCTGCTTCAGTGTCTGATACTGCCCTTGCTTTGGAACATCCAACGTAAAGTTGAATCCTGATGCACCTCTTGGTGCTACATTCATAGCATAACCCATTCTGGATGGGAGAATAAACACGTACTTACCAGTTAACAGGTGTGAGCGATAAGTGCCCACTATCTCCTTGGTGTCCGGGTCTGTAATTGTGGTTTCAACAAAATTGTAAAGAGAGTCTGTCTTATCATCAAACAGACCGTCCACCACGGTCATATCAAGTTTGTCGGGATTTTCGAAAATGGTCTTGTACACATTGACCATATTCATTGGTGTATTCCTATTGGATGCAAAGAATGCCACCTCCTTGTCAGGATCTATCAGATATAAAAAATCATCAAAAGGTGAGTTTATCGGATGTTGTAGATTGACAGGAACTGACCACTTGCCAGTATTCTCATCAAACCTGGAGCTGAAAATATCAGAACCACCCATGGTATTGTGGCCATTGGAGGAGAAGTATAGCGTCTGTGTCTGTTCGTCCAAGAAGGCAAAATCTTCATCAAACTTGGTGTTTATCTCATCAGGAAGACGCTGGGGCAATGACCATTCGCCAGTAGGAAGCTTATTCACCTTATAGATATCCTTACCGTTCAATCCATCTTCACCCAAACTGGCATAAAAAAGAGATGTGGCCTCTGTTGGCGTGTAAACAAAGGATTCGAGAAGCGCCTTTTCATCAAACTTGGTCTTGAACGTGGGTGGTGCTGGAATGACCTTCCCTTTCAGTTTACGAAAATCATATGGCCTGTAGAATTCGCTTTTGATCACTTGTTTCTCCATTGCGGGATTGAAAACAAGTGCATCATTATAGAGAACTCGACCGTTTCGACTTATCTGAATCTCTCTATCCAGGTCTATGCCAGCAGCGGTATAACCTTTTGTTTTTGCCTTTTGAAACGCATCAGCAGATTGATCGAATCTGTAATTAAACCGATAAATCAATCCAAGGAAATAAAATGCCTCTGGATTCACGCCAACACTATTTGCTCCTCCCTCAATATAGGGCAACGGTTTAGCGGGATCAGCCTCAGTGAACATGATACAGACGCCAAAACGGTAATTATGGTCAGCATTAAGTGCGTCCTGACTCAATAATTGCGAGAACAGTGGCTTCGCCTGTGAGTACTCCTTCTTGACGAAAAGATCATTTGCAGCCTTTTCCAATTCTGCCTTATTGGCAAATGCAGTTTGTCCTGAAACACTGATGTCATCCGTTAAAATGAAAATCAGGAAGAGCGACACTACGATTCTTATAGTTGACATGCGGCTTCTTTGAAGCTATATTTGATAGTTAATGACAGAGGCCAAAGTTATCCGTTTTGAATCCTTTCAGCGCATTTCCTATTTCTGTTTCCCTTATTCCATTGTCAATAAAGCTAACTCTTGAACAGATTGAATCGAAATTCCTGACCTGTTCTCCATTCATCCGTTCTTGCTGTTCAGTATAATTGAAGAGACATACGATTGAACACCCCATCAATTTAGTAGGAATTATTTTCCTGTGACGGGATTTCGTTTGCTCTCAAGGTTATCTTTGCCCACATGGATACAAAAGCCTTTTCACCAAAGACCGTTGATGCAACCACCATGATGTGTTGCGTGTGTTGTCTGTGAATAGAAAAGGCTTGCGCGTTCATACCCGTTCGTTGTTGGCCTTTCAGGAAACTGGGAGGCCTTTTTTATTGATTACTGATTATTGTTGATTGCAGATTGGCTTAGGCCATTCCACTTACCTCTTACCCCTACCCTTTATGCAAAGCTTCCGTACCGAACTCGAAAATCCCGACCTGACGGGCAAACAGGCCATTGTGGCCAAGGACATCATCGACCTGGAGAAGAAGATCCGGCAGTTCCGCGAGGGAACGGTGAACGAGGAGAAATTCCGCAGTCTGCGTTTGGCGCGCGGGGTCTATGGCCAGCGGCAGCAAGGGGTGCAGATGGTGCGCATCAAGATTCCGTTCGGGCGCATCAGTCCAGATCAGTTGGTGACCATTGCCGACCTATCGGACGAATTTGCGAGCGGCACCCTGCATGCCACCACGCGGCAGGACATCCAGATCCATTACGTGAGCCTCGACCGCACGCCCGAACTTTGGTACCGCTTGGAGCAGTCGGACATCACCCTGCGCGAAGCCTGCGGCAACACGGTGCGCAACATCACGGCCAGCGACAAGGCGGGCATCGACCCGGAGGAACCGTTCGATGTGTCGCCCTTCGCCCATGCGATGTTCCTCTATTTCCTGCGCAATCCTATATGTCAGGAAATGGGGCGCAAGTTCAAGATTGCCTTTGCCAGCAGCGACCGCGACTCGGCCCTCACGCTGATCCACGACCTTGGATTCATCCCCAAAGTGCGCACGGTGAACGGCAAGGAGGAGCGCGGTTTCCGGGTGATGGCCGCTGGCGGAC
>JBFYQB010000018.1:0-2915 GCA_041302955.1 Flavobacteriales bacterium | reverse complement strand
GCGATGTGCAGCGAATCGGTCTGCTCGGGCAGAAACGCTCTCTTGGAAATAAGCAATGGCCCGCAATTGGTACCCAGCGCACTGCCACTGTTCAGCAACATATACCGTTCGAAGACGAAGGCATACGCATGAAAACTCAGTTTCGTGACCTGTAAAGCATTGGCCATGGCAAGCCGGTTGAGCTCTTCCACATCGGCCATCGTGACCTTGAATGTGAGTCCTTCCGTATCGATACGGCCATGCACCATGGCATCGAAGATGAAGGTGTCGTTGGGGCAAGGCGAGAATCCGATCTCAATTTCCATCATTCAGTTCCTTTAATACCAGAAGCATGGCCTGTGCCAGATTATGGAGTGCCAGAGGCATATTCCAAGCTGCGCGGTCGCGGGGTTCCACCCTGTTGCTTATAGCTCGTATCTGCATAGCACCGACACCGAAATGACGGCACACATGAAAGAAAGCAGCACCTTCCATGCTTTCCACCTGCGGAGCATAACGGTCCATTGTTCGCTGTATACTGCCCGCATTGCCATGAGCTGCATTGACCGTGATGCCACGCACCTTTGGAAGATGAGCGGTGACCAGTGTGGCATGAAGCTCAACATCCTCCACCGCACATAGGCCTATTTCTTCGGCACCGATGAACG
Source organism: Flavobacteriales bacterium (assembly GCA_041302955.1). Lineage (GTDB taxonomy): Bacteria > Bacteroidota > Bacteroidia > UBA10329 > UBA10329 > UBA10329. The sequence continues at coordinate 2,268 of JBFYQB010000018.1, read as the reverse complement.
TGTCATGATCCTCAGCACCGAAATACGCAATACGGTCATCACTTACCTGAACCACCGCCCCGATGGCAAGCGAAAGGTCAAACGTTCCGGCCACGCCCACATTCAACGCTATGCACCCCGGGTCCCTGCCTTGCAGTGCCATGGCAAGATGCATGGCAGTGCTGACCATGCCAACACCCGTCACTTGCCATTGAATATCAAGGTTCGGAAATTGTTGGGGCGAACAAAGGCTGTGCAACCCTTCCAGTTCCATTCGGGTTGCTGCAACAATAAGGATGGGTCTTGTATTCATTGGCCTACAAAGGTATGCAAGCGCTAATCACAGCCCCCGATCAAAGCTGTTGGCAATGCCCTTCTGCGCCAGTATATTTGCGCCCCCTTTAATACCCTTCATGATATTCATTACCCGCAGGGAACGTTTCAATGCCGCCCACAAGCTTTACAACGAGCATTGGTCGGCAGAGAAGAATGCCGAGGTGTTCGGAAAATGTGCGAATACAAATTGGCATGGGCACAATTTCGACCTCATTGTAACAGTGAAAGGCGAGGTGAACCCGGATACTGGATTTGTGGTCAACCTCAAGGATCTTAGCAAGCTGATCAGGTTACGCATCATCGACAAGTTGGATCACACCAACCTGAATTTGGATGTCGATTTCATGCTGGGCATCTTGCCGAGCACCGAAAATCTGGCCATGGCCATCTGGCAGCAACTTGAACCCGAGATAACAGCCATGGGCGGCACACTTCACTGCATCAAACTTGTGGAGACAGAGAACAATTATGTAGAGTATTACGGTAATTGACAATGGTCGATTGCCGAGTGATGATTCCCATACTTATGAATGCCTTGGCACAAACGGCTAACGGCTAAACGCTGATTTTATGAAAGCATATGTTTTTCCGGGTCAAGGCTCGCAGTACACAGGAATGGGCAAGGCCTTGTATGATGGGTCTGAAGAGGCGAAGGTCCTGTTTGAAAAAGCCAATACACTCCTGGGTTTCCGGATCACGGACATCATGTTCGAAGGTTCGGACGAAGACCTGAAACAAACAAAAGTTACTCAACCGGCAGTATTCCTTCACTCGGTGGTTGCGGCATTGACCATGCCCGATTTTCATCCCGACATGGTTGCTGGCCATTCGCTTGGAGAGTTCTCCGCATTGGTAGCAGCAAAAGCCATCAGCTTTGAGGATGGTCTGAGGTTGGTAGCAGAACGGGCACTTGCAATGCAACTGGCCTGCGAACTCCAACCATCAACCATGGCCGCAATACTTGGTGCCGAAGATGAGGTGGTGGAACGGGTGTGCCGCAGTCTGGAGGATATAGTGGTTCCGGCCAATTACAATTGCCCCGGACAGATCGTTATATCAGGCACCGTAGAGGGCGTTGACAAGGCCTGTGCACTTTTGGAGAAAGAAGGTGCACTGCGCACCATTAAACTCAATGTCAGCGGGGCGTTTCACTCGCCACTGATGCAACCGGCAAAAGAAAGATTGGAGATGGCCATCCATGCCACAAAATTTTCGAAGCCCATCTGCCCTATTCACCAGAACGTAACTGGTCAAGCGGTGAGCAATCCTGACATCATTCAGGCCAACCTTATCGCTCAGCTCACGGCACCAGTGAAATGGACGCAGACCATGCGACAGATGGTGCAGAATGGAGCGACCGGTTTTACTGAGGTCGGTCCAGGAAAGGTGCTGAGTGGCCTTATTAAGAAATTGAACCGGCAGATGCCCATAGAGTCGGTAGGTTAATTCCCTACTTTTCGGGAGTTCAAGCAAATCGTCATCGCACCCATGCACTTCCGTACTTCAGCGCTGCTTCTCACTCTATTGGCCTTCTTTATGTTCAGTTCCTCGTGCGATGAGGAACAGGATACAGTTCAGGATGTTTCAAATCCTTCGTTCAGCACCAGCCCGCAGCAGTTGGGAGATTGGTTCGAGCAGCTTACGGCCATCGTGAAACTGAACGGAACATCGGCCCCTGAGGCTTCGCGAATATTTGCTTACGCCAGCATTGCTTTCTATGAAGGGTTCACAATGAGCGACCCTACCATGCGCACGTTGGAGGGGCAGATCGATGGGCTGGAGAACATACCAAGACCATCGGTCGGTGAGACATACAATTATGGCATCATTGCCGAATCGGCCATGACCGAAGTGCTCTATCACGGATTTGACGGTACCGGATCGCTGATTCAGAATGTGATTCGTTCCACTTATCAGAATCACGAGAACCGCTACGCTGACATCGGTGTCGAA
>JBFYQB010000017.1:0-4647 GCA_041302955.1 Flavobacteriales bacterium | reverse complement strand
CGCCCAAGTTGCTATTGAAGCGTTGTGCCACCAGATTTGCCTCGGTAATGGTGTTGCCCAAAAGATCGGCATCATCGTAGGTGAACGTAAGGTTGATGTTCGGGTAGGTGGAGTAGTTGTTTGTCGCAGTATTCTCAATGACCCAGAACCTGTCTATCACCTTGGAAGAATTGTCGTTGGCATAGTCATCCGTGATGTGCGTCACTGTCGTGGGCATCGGTGTGTTGTTATCGCCAGAAGGATAGGTACTGAAGTTCTTGTAGGGAGACACGAAACCTGAAGTGGTACCGGCCGATGCGATGTTGTAAAGAACTGGGATAGGTGTTCCGAAAGATGTGCCGAAAGGAACGGTGTAGTTGGCGACTGTGGAGTTACCGATATTCCAGCTAAGGATGCCATACCCCGATCCAGGAGGTGTTTCTGCAACCACAACACCCGTTCCCAAGATGGCGTTGTTGGCGCTGTTCTCCAAAGTGAGGGTGCGTGTGTTAAGATCGACCCCTGTGTTCAATGTGATCTGATTGTAGACACTGGCATTCACACCGACCAATGTCTTGCGGAGGGTGCCTCCAGCGGTAAGATCCCAGAAACGTGTTGGCTGCGAACCGGTGATGCTCTGCGCTCCGCCATCCAGTCGAACAGTGCCTCCGGTGGTTGCAGTTGGCGTTGCCCCGAAAACATTTGTCGCAGAATTATTGGTCCATGTGCCATCCACATCGATGGTTCCGGCATTGGTCACCTGACCGCCTACACCGTTATTGGTGAAGCCACCACCATCAATGATGAGGAAGGTGCTTGCTGCTACGCTGATCTTGGCGTTGTCATTGACCAGTCCTTGCGCGGAGGCAGAAAAGCCAACACCCACGAGGGCTACAACGGAGAGAACCTGAGAATACTTTGAAAGGAAAGTTGCTGCCATGCTTTTAGAATTTTGGTGATCTATTCACACAATTCAGATGCGGTGTAAACTTACGCAAGATGTAGTTCAAGGATTCCACCTAAATAGATGGATTATTAAATTTCAGAATTGCATAAATCACGGATTGAGCAATTGAACGGTGAGCTCAGAAAAGAGTTCCTTAATTTTCGAGATTCGCAGGAGATCAGAAGAACAGGAATGAGTTGGGATCAACGCTATATGGAACAACGGGTTGATGCCGATAGCATCGAAAAGATGCGGTCGGCAGCGACCATCGTAGAGCTGGCATCCCCTTGCACGTATGATACGCAGACCATTGCGGGACCCATGCAATTTGACCGATTACTGGGTTGTGGAATAAAGAGCGAATTCATCGGCCGGACAAAAGATGACCTGGCAGCCTTAAAAGATTGGCTTTCAGCAGCCGAGGACATCGTGCTGGGCTGGTTGTGCTACGATATGAAGAACCTGCTGGAGCATCTGGAGTCAAGCCATGCGCCCGCCATCGAGTTTCCGGCCTTCTATTTCTTCATCCCCGACCATGTGGCCATCTGCAAAAATGGAGCATGGGAACGCCATTCGCACGGTCCATTTGCAGAAGTGGAAGGCCCGACAGCCCCATTACCACGCATAGGTGGAGATTTCCGGTCCATATCCAAAGAAAGCTACATGGGCACGGTGAAGGATATCCTGGAGCATATCCAACAGGGCGATATCTACGAGACGAACTTCTGTGCTTCGCACACGGCAGATGATGTGGTCATCAACCCACCTGTGCTTTTCGAGCAGATGCTGCGCGATGGCATGGCGCCTTTCTCGTGCAGAGTGGCCTACGGTGGCAAGCATCTGCTTTGCGGCAGCCCCGAGCGCTACATGACCAAGACCGGCAATGTGGTGGCCTCGCAACCTATCAAAGGCACCAACCGGAAGCAGCCTGACAATGCAATGGCGATGCAGCAACTTGCCAACGACCCGAAGGAACGGGCAGAGAACATCATGATAACGGACCTTGTGCGCAACGACCTGAGCAAGCATGCCATGAAGGGTTCTGTGCATGTGGCGGAGCTCTGCAAGGTCTATCCCTTTGCCCACGTGAATCAGATGATATCGACCATAACGTGCGCGCTGGCCGAGGGCAGTCATCCGCTTGATATGCTTGTGGATGCATTTCCCATGGGATCGATGACAGGCGCGCCAAAGGTGCGTGCCATGCAGCTCATGGACCGGTATGAGGATTTTGGCCGTGGGCTTTTCTCGGGCAGCGTGGGCTATTTCACGCCAACGCTCGATTTTGATTTCAATGTCGTTATCCGAAGTATCCTCTATGATGCCGCGTCTGCCCGGTTGAGTTTCCCAACAGGTGGGGCCATCACCATAAATTCCGATCCCGAGCAGGAATACGAGGAGTGCATGCTCAAAGCCGAGTCGATGCGCAGCATACTGAAAGCGCATGTTGGATGATGTAAGCGCCTATCTGGGCCAGCTCGGCCTCTCGGCTTCCGACAAGCTGCTGGTGGCTGTGAGCGGAGGAGTGGACTCGATGACACTGCTCCATCTGCTGCATCAGGTGCATCCCCATCTGGAAGTGGCCCATTGCAACTATGGGCTGCGTGGAAAAGAATCGGATGCCGACACCGCCTTGGTGCGTGAATGGTGCGCTGCCCATCACATCGCCCTGCATGTGGCCCATTTCGACACCGAAAAACTGATGGCAGAGGCCGGCACATCGCTGCAGATGGTGGCCCGCGACCTGCGCTACGCCTACTTCAACACGCTGATGGACGATCATGGCCTTGCCTGCACAGCACTGGCCCATCATGCAGACGACCGTCTGGAATCGTTGATCCTGAATCTATTGCGTGGCACCGGATACCGAGGTTTTCAGGGCATGCCGCGACAGCGCGACCGCTTCATCCGTCCGTTGTTGCATATCCGTAAGGCAGACCTCCTGCATCACGCCCGCAGCAACGGTGTGCCGTACAGGGACGATGCTTCGAACGCCAAGCCCGATTATGACCGCAATAGGGTGCGGCTTCACCTGCTGCCCATGCTGCACCAGCTGATGCCCGATGCCGAGCAGAAGCTCCTAGCCCTTGCCCAACGGACGGAGAAGGAACTGACCGCAGTGCAGCAGCGGATCGACACCGAGATAGCTGCTATCTGCCGATTGGAAAGGGACGAAACGCACATAGACCGCAAGCAACTGGCCCACCACCCATTTCCATTCACGGTGATCAAAGAGCTCCTTGGGCCGTGGGGCTTCAGCACCGACCAAGTGTGGGAGATGATCCTTCACCCGCAGCAGCGCACCGGGCGTATGGAAAGCGCAACGCACACTGCATTCATCGAGGCCAAACGGATAGTGGCCTTGCCCACGGAAGCCTTGCATACACCACCACAGCTCGCCATCCACACCCTGCACCGCGATGCAGCAACAGCATTGCAGACGCCAAAGCACATCATTCAGGTGGACGCCAGCACTGTGGACATTGCAAAGCTCACCCTACGGAAATGGCGCCATGGCGATAAGTTCAGACCCTTCGGAATGAAAGGCTGGAAACTGGTGAGCGACCATCTCATCGACTCCAAATGCACCGCTTTGGAGAAAGAACGCACATGGCTGCTGGTTCAGGACGACAGCATCATATGGGTCATAGGCCATCGGATGGACGACCACTTCCGCATCACCGACCGCACATCGCACCTGGTGAGGATTGGGGTGTTAGGCAGACCTTCTTGAGAAAGCCGACCTTACAACCTATTAGGTAAGGAACCGAACTCATTCAATTCTGGACCCCCTCAGTTCGGTTTTTCATCGGGAGCTATTCGATTCTACACCGAACTCATTCGGTAACTGCCCCCCCTGATTCGATTCTGGACCGAATGAGTTCGGTAAATGATCGAATGAATTCAATAAAAAACCGAACGAGTTCACTTACGGACCGAATGAGTTCGATAAAAAACCGAATGAGTTCGATTTTGGACCCCCCAGGGGGGGTCTTCCACCCCCCCCTCCAGCGATCGTGAAATCGCTGAAAGGCAGGTGTAATAAGGGAAAGCACGACTTTCCATAAAAAAGCGTCTGTTCTGTGTCGTGAAGGCACATTTCGCGGGTCGCAAACTCTGTCAAACTTCAAAAGTTTGACAAAGCTGCAGATGACCTACGCCTTCCTCACAAACTCCGACTTGAGGGCCATCTGCCCGAAGCCGTCTATGCGGCAGTCGATGTTGTGGTCGCCTGTGGTGAGGCGGATGCTCTTGACCTTGGTGCCCGCCTTGATGGCCTTGGGTGCGCCCTTCACAGGCAGATCTTTGATGACCACCACCGAGTCGCCATCTGCGAGGATGTTGCCATTAGAATCTTTTACAATCAAGCCAGCGGGCTCAATTTCCACTTCGGGTGTCCATTCAAAGGCGCATTCGGGACAGACGAGTTTGGTGTCCATCTCGTAGGTGTAGGGAGAGTTGCAGGAAGGGCAGGGAGGTAAAGCGCTCATAGGAATAGGTTTCGGTGAAAACTTGATGGTGCGAAAGTCAACAATATCCAACACTCACCCCTTCGGCATCACATACATCTCCACGTCCTTCTTCGAGATGCTTTTGCCACCGAGGATGATGAGGCGTTCGACCACGTTGCGCAGCTCGCGGATGTTGCCTGTCCAGTCGTAGTCCTGTAGCAGTTGCAGGGCGTCCGCCTCCAACGATTTTGGTGCCGAGCCTTGCTCTTC
>JBFYQB010000016.1:0-3971 GCA_041302955.1 Flavobacteriales bacterium | reverse complement strand
CATGGGCACAGTACGACCGCATCGTTGCCAAGGAAGGTTCAGCCGCTGCCGATGCCGCGCAAAGTGCCGCCATTGCAGCAGGCAAGACCCTCGTGAAGGACAGCATTGCCGATGCGTTCCTACAGCAGATCCAACTTCGTCCGAAGGAGTATTCGGTCATCGCCACATTGAACCTAAACGGTGACTATGTGTCTGATGCCTTGGCTGCTTCTGTGGGCGGTATCGGTATCGCTCCGGGTGCGAACATCAACTACGTGACTGGTCACGCCATCTTCGAAGCTACCCACGGCACTGCTCCGAAGTATGCAGGACTTGACAAGGTGAATCCAAGTTCAGTTATCCTTTCAGGCTGCATGATGCTGGAACACCTCGGTTGGGTGGAAGCATCGGAGATGATCTACAATGGCATCGAGACCTCTATCGCCAAGAAGCGTGTGACCTACGATTTCGAGCGTCTGATGACAGGTGCAACCCTGCTGAAATGCTCAGAGTTCGGTGACGAGGTCATCGCCAACATGAAGTAATTCGGCTTTAAGCTAACGAGAAGCCCCGCTGGAGATAACATTCAGCGGGGCTTTTTTGCACCTTTACATCAGTTTTAGAGAGTTGTCATGACAACACGAATCGAACGAATCACCATTGATCCAGAGGTCTGTCACGGTAAGCCCACCGTGCGTGGCATGCGTTGGCCTGTGGAGGTTGTGCTCGATATGCTTGGTGCTGGTATGTCTGCGGAAGAGATTGTGGCCGACCACCCAGAATTGGAAAGCGAAGATATTCGTGCCTGCCTCAACTTTGCACGCCTTTCCGTTTCGGGTGAAGCATTGCGACCAACAGGTTGATCCATGGAATTCCTGTGCGATGTTCATATCCCAATAAGGCTGTCCAAGCATCTTACCCAACTGGGATTTCCATCCCAGCACGTGAATCATATTCTTGATAGTTGGAATACTAAAGACCGTGACATCAGTGATTATGTTGATGCCAATAATCTGGTACTGATCACCAAAGACCAAGATTTTAGAAACAGCTTCTTATTGCGAAGAACACCCAAGAAGCTTGTCAGAGTCTGTCTTGGCAACCTGTCCAACGATAAACTGATTGCCATATTTGACAAGAATATCAACCAGTTGGAGGAGCTTCATGAACAGTATGACGCATTCATGGTGGAACTGAACGACAGCAATAGGCTTACGTTAACGAAGTAATCCCTTCACTCGCCTTAGACCAGATCGAAGAACGATCTTACTCCAACATACCGTTCGGCAGTGAAGCCCTCGGCATATTCCACACCGATCGGACGGCCGAATTCTTTGGCTCTTCCTCTTAGGAACTCGAAGAAGTCGCTGCGAGAGATGGGCGTTTCGGGCGCATCGCTCTGCGGGTCATAGAACTGTGAACTGTAGGCTTTGATCGATGCGATCTTCGTCTCGAAATAGGGCGTCACATCAAACACCACATCCGGACGGATGTAGCGGTCCTGTATGTAGTGATAGACCACCGCAGGCCGCCATGCCTCCTGATTTGCCCCACTATGGGTGGTTTCCACTTTGGCAAGACCAGAAAGAAAACACGCCTCTGACACCAACTGTGCCGCCCTTCCATGATCCGGATGGCGGTCGTGAATGGAGTTGGCAAGCACGATCTGCGGCCGATACTTGCGCACCATCTCCACGATGCGAAGTTTGTGCTCCTTGTCAATTGCAAAGAATCCATCTGCCATGCCGAGGTTCTCACGAACGGAAACGCCCAATATCTGACGGGATTTTTCCGCCTCTTTCAGGCGCAGTTCTGCGCTGCCACGTGAGCCGAGTTCGCCTTGCGTAAGGTCGATGATGCCAGCGCTTCGGCCTTCGGCTATGTGTTTCAGGAGAGTTCCAGCACAGGAGAGCTCCACATCATCGGGGTGGGCAGCGAAGGCAAGAATGTCAAGTTTCATGGACGGCTTATTTGCCGAGCCAAGATACGATCTCGCTGTCAGTCGGGCTGGTCTGTGGGCTGAGGCTCTTTACCAGATTCCCATTCTCATCGATCAAGAATTTTTGAAAGTTCCAGCTCACCTTATTGTCAGCCACACCATTCTTGGCCTTCTCGGTCAGCCATTGGTAGATGGGGTGTATGTCTTTGCCTTTCACACTGATCTTCTCCATCATAGTGAATGATACTCCATAGTTCTTCTGACAGAACTCAGCTACTTCCGAATTGCTGCCGGGCTCCTGACCAGCAAAGTTGTTGGCCGGAAATCCGATGATCTCAAACTTGTCTCCACCATATTTCTTGTAAAGCTCCTGTAGGCCCTCATACTGTGGTGTCAGTCCGCACTTGCTGGCCGTGTTCACTACCAATATCTTTTTGCCTTTGAGGGATGCGAAGTCGAGTTCCTTGCCATCAATAGTGGTAGCCTTGAACTGGTGGAAATTGCCTTGTTGTGCCATGGTTGCAGTGGTGATGAGGGTGAAAAGCAGTAGGAGGTAGGTCTTCATGAACTTGGTTTTTAGGTGGAATACTGAAACAGTTCTTTAACGGTATTGTTCGCGCTGTCAAAGGTGTGAAAATAGAAAGTGGGAAACGGCTTGCGAATCTGGTTTGCGGTCAGAGTCGGTAGATGGCGTTATCCTATTAGGGACTCTCCCAAATTTTTGCATAGGGTCTCCTGTTCTATGGTCTACGAATTCACGTAACTATTCCATGCCATTCCTGTTTGAGAAGGTTCTAATGGTCCTACAACCCTGAACATCAAAACCGTCCAAGATGAAAGTACTTCCTTATATCCCTTATTTGTTTTTTCTGGCAGTAGTTCTACCATCTTGTGGCGATAGCTGCTCGCATTGCATGGTAAAGGATGATAATGACAACGTTATCAAGGACTATGATGAGAAATGCGGAACTTCTGAAGATGTGGACGAATACGAACGGTCTGCTGAAGAAGATGCTGCCCAATATTCAGGTTCGTTCAGTTGTGACAATTGAACGTGTGCTGCATTTGTCCTGCCAACAGATCGAGTGAGGATACCTTTGCGTCATGGCTGAGATAGGCAAGGAAGTTAACAAAGCATCTCAATTACTGCGCGAAGGGCAATTGGTGAGCATCCCTACCGAAACAGTCTATGGCCTTGCCGCCAATGCCTTGGATGGCGATGCCGTGCTGCGCATATTCGAGGCCAAGGGGCGGCCACATTTCGATCCGCTCATTATGCACCTGCCCGATGCCGATGCTGTGAAAGCGCATGTGCGCGACATCCCGCCCATGGCACTACAGTTGATGGACGCCTTCTGGCCTGGACCGCTCACCCTTGTACTTCCCAAGCAAAGCCACGTGCCTGACATCGTCACCTCCGGTCTCGACACTGTTGCGGTGCGCGTGCCTTCTCATCCGATGACGCAGGCATTGCTGCGCCAACTCGAATTTCCGCTGGCTGCACCCAGTGCTAACCTTTTCGGCCATGTGAGCCCTACTACTGCCCAGCATGTGAACGCCCAGTTGGGCGACCGCATCCCCTACATTCTCGATGGTGGTGCCACCACCGTTGGTTTGGAGAGTACGATAGTCGGATTTGAACAGGGGATGCCCACCATCTATCGCCTCGGTGGGTTGGGCGTGGAGGAGATTGAGCGCGTTGTCGGGCTAGTGCAGCTCATGCTGAACCAAAGCTCCGACCCCAAGGCACCCGGCATGCTTAAGAGCCACTACGCCCCGCGTATCCCTTTGTATCTTGGTAATCCATCTTCGCTACTACCACAATTGGAGGGAAAGCGGTTTGGATTTCTGTGCTTCAATCTTCCGTTTCGTGGAATGGCAATGGAGCGGCAGCGCATCCTTTCCCCAAAAGGCGACATGAAGGAAGCGGCCCACAACTTCTTCGCCTATCTCCGTGAGATGGAGGCCATGGCCATCGATGTCATCATTGCCGAAGAGGCGCCCGACACGGGACTGGGCAAGGCCATCAACGACCGTTTGCGGAGGGCTAGCA
>JBFYQB010000015.1:0-3687 GCA_041302955.1 Flavobacteriales bacterium | reverse complement strand
TGCTCGAAAAAGCGGAGGCATTCGGACGAACGACCTATGAGCTATCGAAGCTCAAAGCACTGGAGACCTCTACGGTGGTCGTCACTGCGCTCATTGCAAAAATGAGCGTAGTGCTGGTGTTGGGTCTGTTCGTTCTGGTGCTTACCATAGGTGCTGCGTTGCTCTTGGGCGATGTGTTCGGCAAGGTGTATATCGGCTTCTTCATCGTGGCCGCGTTCTACCTGCTCGTGGGCATCGTGTTGCATCTGTTCCTGCATCGCTGGATAAAGCGGCCCATTTTTCAACTCATTGTTCAACAGGCACTCAAATGAACACCATCCCCACAGCTATCGACAACATGGCCGACCTGCGGGCTGCCATGCTACTGCTCGAAAACCGACAGAAGACCGAAGGCGAGGATCTCCGCGACTGGTTCAGGGTCACTTACCAGTCCATGCGCCCTGTCAACCTTATCAAGAGCGCCTTGACAGAGGTCACCGAATCGCAAGACCTCAAAGATCACATGGTCAGCGCAGGCGTGGGCCTCGTTGTGGGCCATGCCAGCAAAGCCGTTTTCGAAAGCGTGAGCGATAGCCCCGTCAAGGGTCTGCTTGGCACAGCTCTCCAGTTCGGTGTCACCAATGTCGTGTCCCGCCATCCCGAGCTGGTCATCGCTGCAGGACGTGGCCTCTTCGGCCTCATGCGCGGGGCGTGGCGTGCCGCAAGAGACAACAGCCATACTGAAGATGAGGCCGAGGTCGAGCACACCGATCAGCCTCACCCTCACGAGGCCCATAGCGGGTCTTGAACATCTACCTCTTATTCTCTCCCTGCCTTTGAAATCCAACTCTCTGCCCTATGCGGTGCACATTGCCCTTGTGGCCGTGGGCTTCTATGCTGTCATCAGCATGTTGTCCATTGCGCAAGGATTTCTGCTGCCCATGATCTATGCCTTCATCATGGCCATCCTTATCAGCCCGGTGGTCGATAAGATGGAGCACCATGGTGTCAACCGTGCCCTCAGCACACTCCTCGTCATGCTCGTGGTCACTGCTCTCATCGTTGGGCTCATCGCCCTCTTGTCTTGGCAGTTGAGCCTCTTCTCCGACCAATGGCCCGAGCTCAAGGAGCGCAGTAAGCAACTTTGGGATCAGGCCATAGGCTGGTCGGCCCGCAACCTCAACATCAGCAAGCGCAAGATGAATGCTTGGCTGGCCGCCACCTCTTCCGATATGATGCAGGACAACCGCGCCATGATAGGCAACACCATCACCTCGTTGGGCGAGGCGATGGCCACCATCTTCCTTACCCCTGTGTATGTCTTCATGATGGTGCTCTACAAGGCTCATGTGCTCGAGTTCATCCATCGCCTGTCGGGCAAGCACAACGATATTCAGATAGGTGGCATGATGGACGAGACCCGAGTTGTTGTCCGCAGCTACCTCGTGGGGCTCAGTATCGAATTTGCCATCCTCGCAGTGCTCAACGTGGGCGGCCTGCTCCTCTTGGGCATTCCCTATGCCATCCTGTTGGGAGTCATTGGGGCGATGCTCAACATCATACCATATATAGGCGGCCTTATCGGTGTCGTCATGTTCATGGCCATCGCCCTCGTCACCGGCACACCCATGGACATGCTCTATGTCTTCATCCTCTATATCATCCTCCAGTTTGTCGATAACAACTTCATCGTTCCCAAAATTGTAGGCTCCAAGGTCAAGCTCAATCCCCTTGCATCCCTTATTTCCGTCATCCTCGGTGCCGCACTCTGGGGCCTTCCCGGCATGTTCCTATCCATTCCATTGCTCGCCATTGTCAAGGTCGTGCTCGACCGTCTTCCCGAACTCACCCACTGGGGTTTCCTTCTTGGCGACCCTATAGCTGCCCAAAAACCAACAGATAACCCGACAAAATGAACATCTCTATTCGCAATCTGGCACTTGCCACCACCGCTTCTGCCACCATCATGCTATTCTCCCAATGCTGCAACTGTGGCGAGCAGGCCGCGCCTGTCCCTGCCGAAGAGACCGTTGACGAAGAACCCACCGATGACGAGGCCACCGACACCGAAGCGGCCGATACCACCGCTACCGATGATGCCGCCACCGACAAGCCAACGGCCGACAAGACCGCAGCCCCGTCCGATGCAGCTGCCAAGCAGAAACCACTGTCCATCACCATTACAGACCTCAAGTCTGCCACCGCCCCCGTCATATTCTCGGTCTATCAGAACCCCGACACCTACCTCGACCCGAAGGCCCAGCTCAAGACCTACCGTTTCGTTCCAAAGGGCAAGACCCTCAAGATCAAGCTCACCGACCTCAAGTTCGGCACTTATGCCATCGCCTTCTACCAGGATATGAACGATAGTGGCGAAATAGACAAGAACGGACTTGGCATCCCCAAAGAGCCCTATGCATTCTCCAACGACATTCGGCCCAAGATGAGCGCTCCCTCCTTTGCCGACTGCAAATTCACCTACTCTAAGGCAGCCAACTCCATCAAGGTCAAAATGGGCAAATAGAACGCCCGCTCATACTCATCACCCCGCCTACAGGGCCAGGCTGTGGGGTATCCCACTGTTTTTCCAGTTCCGCAATGCGGTGTGCTCGGCATCTCGTGTAGTTCGCACAGATGTCGTGGGCCAGTGCTGCATTGTAATGGCGGTGTCTGCGCATGTGGTTGTTCATCATATTGCCAATACGCAAGACCTTAGTTGATGCTGATTTCAATGAGATGAAAATGATGGTTTTATACCTAATGATCAGGTCGCACGACCTAATGATCAGGTCATTCTCCCTAGTTCGTACACGGTTTTCGACCTAATGATCAGGTCTTTCTGCCTAATGATCAGGTCGTACGACCTAATGATCAGGTCATTCTCTCTAGTTGGTACACGGTTTTCGACCTAATGATCAGGTCGTTCTGCCTAATGATCAGGTCGTACGACCTAATGATCAGGTCATTTACCATGGTCAGTACCGGTTATTCGACCTAATGATCAGGCCAGAAACTGGCATACCGGCCCTTCACAACGCCCCAACGCGTGAATGATGTAACCACTATGCATTAACGTGTAACACCATCAGTTGCACACCCGCTCACCTTTGACCCCGTTGAGAATCACCTCACACCAAACATCAAGAACATGAACAATAAAGTAGTTGAAGGAAATTGGAATGAACAGAAAGGCAAATTGAAGAAGGCATTCGCAGTCCTTACAGACAACGACCTCATGTTCGAAGAAGGCAAGAAAGACGAGATGCTGGGCAAGATCCAGATCAAGATAGGCAAGACCAAGGACGAGTTCGACAAATTCATGGCATCCCTTTGAAAACAATCGGTCCGAACGGTGTCATCGTCAGTCCATGGCTGGTCGGACGGTGCACCTCGGATCACTTTATAACCATCAATCAACAACAACCAACCACAATGAAAAAGTCAATGTTTGCCCTTGGATTATCCTCCATGCTCGTAGTGCCCATGTTCATGGCCTGCGAATCTGTGGCTCAGAAAGAACAGAAGGTGAAAGATGCGCAGTCAGAACTCGATCAGGTCACCGAAGACGAAGCCGCCAAGCAACAGAAAGAGGCCGATGCTGCCGAATGGAACACCTACCGCAACGCAACTGAGGCCAAGATAACCGCCAATGCCGATCGCATTGCCGAACTCCGCATCAAGAAAGCTAAGCCAGGCAAAGCACTGGAT
>JBFYQB010000014.1:0-3257 GCA_041302955.1 Flavobacteriales bacterium | reverse complement strand
GCATTGACCTGTCCCTGCCTCCAGACCATCCGGGAACGGAGGGGCTTTTGAGAAAGCAGCCTGAAAGGACGGAACCGTTGCGCCTCTACGTGGGCTGTGCGAAGTGGAACCGTACTGACCTCAAGAACTTCTATCCAAGAGGAACAAAAGACGAGCTGGCCTACTATTCATCACAGTTTAACTGCATCGAACTGAACGCCACGTTCTACCGGATATTTCCGAGAGTGCAGTTTGAGCGGTGGCGTGAGAAGACCCCCGAAGGCTTCCGGTTCTTCCCCAAGGTGGTGGAGAGCATCAGCCACTGGGGACGTCTGAAGGACACGGAGAATGTGGTGGATGAGATGGTGCATTCCTTCGAGGGACTGGAGGAGAAATTGGGTCGTGCGTTCCTTCAGATGACCGATAACTTCTCTCCGAAGGATCTTGACCGCGTGGTGAGGTTCGTGGAACATTGGCCGAAGCACGTGCCCTTGGCCATTGAATTCCGCCACACTGACTGGTACAATGACCCCTCCGTTTCCGGAGACCTGTACGCCCTGTTGGAATCGCATGGCATCGCGAACGTCATCACGGACACGGCCGGAAGGCGCGACCTGCTCCACATGCGCCTCACCACGCCATCGGCCTTTATTCGTTTCACAGGGGCAAACCATCCTTCTGACCGAACGCGCCTCGATGACTGGGTGGACCGATTGGAGCATTGGGCCGCCATTGGCATCCGCGAGGTGGACTTCTTTGTGCATCAGAATATGGAACTGGAATCGCCCCTGCTGGCGGCCTATTTCATAGAGCAGATGAACGAAAGGCTGAGTTTGGGACTGAAAGTGCCAAGGACATTGCTCGCATCATAACTGAAACACGGTTTTGTTTTCGATGAATCGACACTAAATCAGTGTTCAATTCTTCATAATGCCTTGGCCCTGGGTGAATAGCCATCGGCTCAAATGCCCGTACCTTGCAGCCCGTCAGGCCATTTTCCTGACGATATGCGACATGGGTAGAAAGAACAGACCGAACAACAAGAAAGGCAGCGGAGGCGGCAAACAAGCGAACATGCGCCAGGCCGCGCTCAACATATTCTCAAAAAGCCCCGACAAGACCTTGAACTATAAGCAGGTCGCCAGTCGCCTCGAACTGGATGGCAATCTGGACCGCAACGAACTGCAGAAGGTGATCCATCAACTGAAGATGAGTGGCGACCTCCAAGAAGTGAGTGCCGGGCAATACCGTATAAGGCGCATGGCCTCGCCACAGCTCATCGGCAAGGTGGATCTCAATGCGGCAGGTGCGGCATTCGTCACCGTGGAGGGTGTGGACAAGGACATCTACATCAGTCCGCGCAAGGTGCGGCAGGCATTGCAGGGCGACATCGTGAAGGTGCACACCTACGCCCGCCAAGGCGGTGGCCGCATAGAGGGCGAGATCGTAGAGATCATCGAACGCGCCAAGGACACCTTCGTGGGCATCATCAAGGCCAGCAAGGCATTTGCCTTCATGATCGCGGACGACCCCAAGGTGCGGGTCGATTTCTATATACCGCTCCACGAACTCAATGGTGCCAAGGATGGCGACAAGGTGATTGTGAAGATGACCGAGTGGGACGAGAGGGCCCACAACCCGATGGGCAGCGTCATCGTAGTGCTTGGCCGGCCGGGCGAGATGGACGTGGAGATGAATTCCATCCTTGCCGAGTTCAACTTCCCGCTGTCGTTCCCCGCCAATGTGGAGGACGAGGCGGCAAACATCCCGGACGAGATATCTGCCGAGGAGATCGCCAAGCGCAGAGACATGCGCACGGTGCCCACCCTGACCATCGACCCCGATGATGCGCAGGACTTTGACGATGCCATCTCCATCCAGAAAATGGACAACGGCAACTGGGAGATAGGCATCCACATTGCCGATGTGTCGCACTATGTGCAGCCCGACACCGCGCTGGACAAGGAGGCCATCAGCCGCGCCACGTCCATCTATCTGGTGGACCGCTGCATTCCCATGCTGCCCGAAAAGCTGTCGAACAAGGTCTGTTCGCTGCGGCCCAACGAGGAGAAGCTCGTGTTCTCCACCATTTTTGAGATGGACGAGAATGCCAACGTGCTCAACGATTGGTTCGGCCGCTGCGTCATCAACTCCGACCAACGGTTCACCTACGATCAGGCCCAGGCCATCATCGAAGGCAACGATGGCCCGATGAAGGACGAGGTGCTTGCCCTGCACGGATTGGCCAAGTTCCTCCGCGATGCACGCTTCAAGAATGGGGCGATCGCCTTCGAGAAGGAGGAAGTGAAGTTCAAGCTGGATGCTAAAGGCAATCCCCTCGAACTCTACATCAAGCAATATAAGGACAGCAACAAGCTCATCGAGGAGTTCATGCTGCTGGCCAACAAGCGCGTGGCCGAGTTCGTAGGCAAGCCCAAGCGGGGCGCCATGCCCAAGACCTTCGTCTACCGGATACACGACAATCCCTCGCAGGAACGCCTCGAAACGCTGGTCACCATTGCCGCCCAGTTGGACTACAAGATCCAGCTCGGCCCGCGCAAGATCCTCACCGATTCGCTCAACAAACTGCTCAGCGACATCAAGGGCAAAGGCGAGGAGAACATGCTGAGCACCCTCGCCATCCGCTGCATGGCCAAGGCGGAATATAGCACTGCCAACATCGGCCACTTCGGGCTTGGATTCAGCCACTACAGCCATTTCACATCGCCCATACGCAGGTATCCCGATGTGATGGCCCATCGCCTGTTGCAACGCTACTTGGACGGAGGTTCATCGGCCAACGAGAAGGACTATCAGGATCTTTGCATCCACAGTTCGGAGATGGAGAAACGCGCCAGCGATGCCGAACGTGCCAGCACCAAATACATGCAGGCCAAATACATGAAGGACAGAGTGGGGCAGGAGTTCGATGGCCTCATCTCGGGCGTCACCGAGTGGGGCATATTCGTGGAGATAAAGGAGAACAAGTGCGAGGGCATGATCCGCCTCCGCGACCTATCGGACGATTTCTACAGCTTTGACGAGGACACGATGACCGTCACGGGGTCCACCACCGGCAACGAATACCGCCTTGGCGATGCGGTGCGGGTGCGGGTGAAGGAGGTATCGGTAGAGAAGCGGCAGATCGATCTGGTGATGTTGAGTTGAGTAAATCTTACCTTTGTTAGACAATACAGCCATGCGTCAGCTCATTCTCCAGATAGAGGACAGTAAGTTCAAGGCATTTCTCACCTATGTGAAGACGCTCGACTATGTGT
>JBFYQB010000013.1:0-6270 GCA_041302955.1 Flavobacteriales bacterium | reverse complement strand
CGTAGAGGCCACGGATTCATTCTCCATCGCCATTGCCAAAGACGCCACCGTCAATATGGTGTGTCTGTCACTGGAAAGCACAGGAAGCATCATTCCCATCGAACCTCATAGCGACAACTGGCATCTGCTTTTCACCCAATACACCCATGTGTTCATTGAAGAAGGCGAGGTCATTCCCTATCTGGTCACAGGGGTACTCACCAATCCGGCACTGGTGCAGAGCACGATGGTGGACACCTCCGATTTCGGTGCCATCGACCTTGCCTTTGCCGAAACTCTGACCTACAGCCCAGCGGTGGACATCATCGGTTACAATTGGAAGGAATACAGCTTTGAAACGGGCACCTATACCATTTTTTCCAACAGATGCCACCTGCTACGCATGACTGATGGCAGCTATTTCAAATTGCGTTTCCTTGATTTCTACACACAGGGCGGAGAGAAGGGCGCTCCCCTGTTCGAATTCCAGCGCCTGTGATGAAGGCATGGCTCAAACGCATCGGGTTTGTGGGCTTCATGTTCTTTCTGGTGAAAGGGCTCTTGTGGTTGGCGGTGTTTTATGGAGCAGTGGAACTGGGAGGCTGTGGCGGCCGACAATGATATTCATATGGTGGTGCAGAAGGAATCCCACTGTTCCATACAAGAGGGTAGAAGACAGGCAGAAGCGTTTGATACCAATGATCATGCTTGGTGTTCCGATCCCAGACATCGGTGGGTGATATGCCGACAACCATCGATGCTCCCGCCCAATGGGCTCCAGAAATACTTCTGATCATTACATCCGCATCCATCCCGAGCCCCGCCCACCAGCGGGGCTTTCTTTTTGCTGCCATCATCCGCGCCCGACCGATGGTTCATGTAGCTTTTTGTTCCTTGCAGGCGTGAAACTATCACTGCCCATCACGTATCTCGCGGTCTGCCTGTGCCTGTTGGGGTCTGCTCTTGCTGTGCAGGCGCAGTTCGCACCTCCTGCACCGCAGACCCTTGTGGGCCGCAACCATACGGAGCGCACCGTGGCGCTCTTCGACTTCTACAACGAGTTCATTCCGCGCAATGACTCGGCCACCGTCTTTGCCTTCATCCACAAGGTGAGGCAACTGGCCACCGACCATAAGGATGGGGAACTGCTGCTGGAGGCCGAGCTCATGGACCTGCACTACTACGCATGGAAACGCATCGGTCTGGAGCCTGAGTTTGCCAAGCGCTACAAGGCCCTGTTGCAAAAGGCCAAGCAGGCAGATGCGCTGTGGCTCGAATCGCGGTTGGAGAATCTGTGGGGTGCCGAGCAGTTCACCTATGGCAACTACGAGTTGTGTCTCATCCATCTCAACCGGTCGGTGAAGCTTCTGGAGCGGCAGAGCGCAGAGGAATATCCCATCAAGCGCATCAACTTTTTCCTCTTGGCAGTGCTTCACGGCACGTTCCGCGAATACGATGAGGTGGTCCAAGTGCTGCGCCAATACATGGCCACCGGCACCGCCAACGACCTCTATTTCTATCGGATGGGCGCCCTCAACCACATGGCCGCAGCCTTCACCGAGCTGGGCATGCTCGACTCGTCCGACCATTATCACAACCGCTATCTGCACTGGGCCACCGAGGCCAAGGACACCACCCGAATGGTGATAGCATGGGGCAATCTGGGCGAGAACCTGTACAAGCGTGGGCGCTATGCCGAGGCTTGGCCGCTGCTCGTCAGGGACCATGAATGGATGCGCAGCCACAACCTGCCCGGCAATGCCGCCAATGCCGCCACCCTGCTGGCCGACATCGCCCTCGCGCAAGGCGACCTTGCCAAGGCACGGGGCTATGCAACCGATGCTTATGCGCTTGCCAACGCGGCCGACAACCGCTATGTGCGGCTCAACAAGCTCTTTCCTGTGTTGGTGAAGCGCTATGCTGCAGAAGGAAAGACCGATCTGGTGGACATCTACCTCGATTCCATGGCGTTGGTCAAGGACAGCCTTGTGCGCAGGTTCGACCAGAAGATGCTGGCCCGTGCCGACCAGCGCCTACAGCTGGAGGAGATGGAAAAGGAGGCTCAACGCCTGAAGGCCGAGACCTTTCGCACGCTGACCACCCGCAACATAATCATCCTCTCGCTCGTGTTCCTGCTGGTGGTGGCCCTGCTGCTGTTCAATCGTCACAAGCTGCGGGTGGAGCAGCAACGCAAGCATGCCGAGAGCGAACTGCGACTGGCCGCACTGCAATTGCAGGAGTTTCTGAACACCATACAGACCAACCGGTCGGAGATGGAAGGCCTGCAGGAGGAGCTCACCGCACTGAAGCATCAGGGCAATGGAAACCGCACCGGGCAGGATGTCCCATCGCTGGAGAACTTCAGCATCCTTACCGATGACGACTGGCTGCGCTTCCGCCAGCTCTTCGACCGGGTGCATGACGGCTACCTGCGCAGATTGGCCGAAAGGCACCCCAACCTGAGCCAGACCGACCTGTGCTATGTGGCCCTGTTGAAGCTCAACATGCCGCCCAAGCAGATGATGACCACCCTTGGCGTGGGCGAGAATGCCATTCGCCAATACCGCCTGCGGCTGCGCAAAAAGTTGGGCCTGACGCCCGAGACCGACCTGCGCGCATTTCTCGAAGCCATCTGACAGACCCCGTCCCTACTGGGTTCCTGCGATCGTAACGGAATTGTAACGGTCGCAGATGAAGGCCATGCCGCAACTGTGTTCAGTTTTGGCACCATGAATCCCGCCTCGACATCCGACCACTTTCCCATGACCAAGGGCGCCATGGTGATGACTGCCATCGTGCTGCTCTTCACGCTGCTCATCCTCATGGTATATCTCTGGTATGACCTGCGCCTGCAGCAGATGCAACAGACCTCGTCCCGGTTGCCCATGCAGACCGAACTCCACCTTATGAATCTTGAACATTGATATCAACATGATGACCCGGTACCTACATGTTTCCCTCTTCCTTTCCTTCTTGCTGTTGTCGGGCAATGCACTCGCTCAGGCAGGGGCCAACGATCCGAGCTTCAATACCGCAGATGTTGGTTTCGGAATAGGTGATGGACCCGATTTTGCCATCAGGGGTTTGGCACTTCAGCCAGACGGTAAGAGCATTATCGTGGGCAGCTTTGGTACTTACAATGGAATTTCGCGAACGCGTGTGGCCCGTTTGAATACCGATGGCACTGTGGACACGTCATTCGATCCGGGAACCGGGGCAAATAGCACTACTGAGATTGTGGCCGTGCAAGCGGACGGCAAGATCCTGATAGGCGGAGGTTTCACTTCCTACAACGGCACAGCGCGGAACCGTATTGCCCGGTTGAACACGGATGGCAGTCTTGATCTGACCTTCGATCCAGGAACAGGGGCGGCAAATACCGTGAGGGCCATTGTGGTTCAACCGGATGGGAAGATCATCATAGGAGGCAGTTTCACAACCTACAATGGTTCAGCACGGGGCTTTGTGGCGCGATTGAATACCGATGGTAGTCTGGACGCAACATTCAACAGCAGTGTGGGTGCCGGATTCACGGTAAGGTGTGCGCAGCTTCAAAGCGATGGCAAACTGATCATCGGAGGCGATTTCACCACATACAATGGAACAACGGTGAACCGACTTGCCCGTTTGAACGCGGACGGAAGCCTCGATGCCACTTTTAATGTGGGAACCGGGGCCAACAACAATATCTATGACCTCTTCCTTCAGCCAGATGGTAAGGTAGTGGCAGCAGGCGACTTCAACTCTTTTGGTGGTACATCCATAAACCGTATTGTGCGTGTGAACACCGATGGGTCATTGGATGCCACCTTCAATCCGGGAACCGGGGTGAATGGTCTGGTGAACAAAACCTGCCTTCAGGCAGATGGCCGAATAGTGATCGTAGGTTCGTTCACCACGGTCAATGGATCATCCAAGAATAGGATTGCCCGATTGAACGCTGATGGCAGCTTGGATGGCACCTTCAACTCTGGAACAGGTCTCGATAATCCAGCTTTATCCTGTTTGGTGCAGACGGATGGCAGAATTCTGATAGCGGGTACGTTTACGGCATATAATGATGTAGGACGCATATGTCTGGCACGTCTGAATACGGACGGATCGCTCCATTCCGCTTTCAATGTCAGCACTGGGGCCAACGGGAGTGTGCGCGCCATAGTGCAACAGCCTGACGGGAAAATTCTGGTCGGTGGCGATTTCACCTGGATCAACGGAGTGTCGCGGAACCGTATTGCCCGCTTGAATGCCGATGGCAGTCTGGATGCCACCTTCAATCCTGGCACTGGGGCAAACAACATCATCAATGCTGTGCTTCTTCAATCAGACGGCAAGGTGGTCGTTGCGGGTGTTTTCACCAGTTTCAACGGCACCACGTTGACCCGTATCGCCCGTCTCAATGCAGACGGCAGTCTGGATGCCACTTTCAACCCTGGCACCGGAGCGAGCGGCACCATTAGTACTGCACAGTTGCAGAGCGATGGCAAGATCGTAATAGGGGGAATTTTCACCAGTTACAATGGCACTGCACGAAACCGCATTGCCCGTATCAATTCAGATGGCACCCTCGATGCCACCTTCGCTCCAGGTACCGGAGCCAATGGAACTATCAATTACCTATGCCTGCAATCAGACGGAAAGGTCATCATAGGCGGGGTATTCACCACCTATAATGGAACAGGTCGTGTCGGTTTGGCACGTGTAAATACGAACGGGTCGCTGGATGGCACCTTCAGCATTGGCACCGGTGCTGCAATGGGAAACGTAGGTGCCATTGCAGTCCAATCGGATGGCAAGATCCTGATAGGCGGCTCTTTCACAAGTTACAATGGCACATCGCGAAACCGCATTGCCCGCGTAAATGCCAATGGCAGTTTGGATGGAACTTTTGCTGTAGGCACAGGTGCGAGCAGCGGTGTAAGCGGAATCGCCCTGCAAACAGACGGGAAGATCATTCTGGTCGGAGGCTTCACCACATACAATGGAACGGGACGCAATTATATAGCCCGCGTGAATATTGATGGCAGTCTGGACACGTCATTCGATCCGGCCGCTGGACCGAACGCTTCGCTTTCGCGCGTTGCGATTCAGGCTGACGGCAAAATCCTAATTGTCGGATCGATGACGGCCTATGGAGCAAGTGGTCGCAACCGGATGGCCCGTGTGTTCGCTGAAACGGTCATCACCTGGACCGGCACCACCAGCACCGCCTGGAACCTCGGCACCAACTGGAATCCAAGTGGCGTGCCTGGAACCTTGGACAACGTCACCATTCCCAATGTGGCGAACGACCCCATCATCAGCACAGGCGTCACCATCAATAATGTGACCATGGAAAGCGGGGCCACCCTCGCGGTTGCCAGTGGGGGCAGCCTTACACTGAACGGAGAGTTGGACAACGCAGGTGCCATCACCATTCAGAGTGGAGGTAGCTTCTTGCAAGGCGCAAGCAGCAGCATCACGGGTGCTGGAACCTTCACCGCGCAGCGGCAGGGCACCGCAGATGCCACCCGTTTCAACTATTGGAGTTCGCCCGTGGTAGCAGGCACACTGCCGGGCAGCAGTGGATATCGTTACGATTCATCATTGGGCACAAATTCGAACACGGATGATGCACCGTCAGATGCCGGTTGGCAGACGTTCTCGGGCGCCATGGCCGAAGGCCGGGGCTATGCCAGCAAGGGCGGTGGGCTGGCCTCGTTCACAGGTGCTCCGCGCAATGGCGACATCAACGTGTCAGTCACCTTCTATGGCAATGCGATGACCTCCACCGCTCCGGGCACCGACTTTGTGCTGCTGGGCAATCCTTACCCCAGTGGCCTTACGGTGAATACCTTCCTCTCCAACAACAGTACCCGCTTGAGTGGTCAAGTTTGGGCATGGGACGATGATGGCAGCGGTGGCACCGGCTATCTCACTGCCGACTATGCCTCGCGCACCACGGCAGGCAGCATTAGCGGGGGCAATGGCAACAGCATTGGGGCCCAGTTGGCCTCGAGCCAAGGATTCATGGCCAAAGTCATTTCAACTGGAACGGTGCAATTCAATAACGGGCAACGAAGTGCCACCAACGGGGCTTTCCTCCGGTTGGCAGAGGACGATGCAAAGCGCATATGGGTGAGTCTGGACAACGGGTCGCACTTCAACGAGGTGAATGTGGTGTTCATGGACGATGCCACCGATGCGTACGACATGGGCATGGATGGCCTCAAACTGCGTGGTAGCGCGGATATCGCCCTGGCCGTTCGGCCCGACTACGCCTCTGAGACCCACGAGGAGCTGTGCATTGCGGCC
>JBFYQB010000012.1:0-6369 GCA_041302955.1 Flavobacteriales bacterium | reverse complement strand
ACTCCTTGAAAAGCCGGATGCACGCTACTGGCGTTTGTCACCACACTGTAGCGGCTCTCGGGCACAAGGTCGTTAGAGAAGGAATAATCACTGCTGAAACCGACATTTCCTTGCGTGAAATCTCCATTCGAAACCATATTGCCCGATGGCTGACCGACCGTAACCGTGTAGGTGGTAGAGGCCAATGGAGTGGCCACCGGGTCGGCAATGTTGACATCATTCAATCCTGATGCAGGCGACCACACATAAGAGGTTCCTCCTGTAGCGTTGAGATTGACACTTTGACCAAGACAGATGACCGTATCGGGCCCAGCGGTCACATTGGGGGCATCCAACTGCCAAACAGTGACAACCGCTGTGTTCTGACAACCGAATTGATCGGTGCCCAGCACACTGAAAGTCATGGTGTCAGAAAGGAATGTAACAATAGGGTTGGAGATGTTCGGATTGCT
The DNA here is from genome assembly GCA_041302955.1 of Flavobacteriales bacterium. GTDB lineage: Bacteria > Bacteroidota > Bacteroidia > UBA10329 > UBA10329 > UBA10329. The sequence continues at coordinate 5,917 of JBFYQB010000012.1, read as the reverse complement.
CAGGCCAGCTGATGGGCTCCATACGTAGGACGTTCCGCCAGTTGCATTGAGCTGAGCGTCACTTCCTGCACAGACCCCTTGACCAAATCCAGCAGAGATCACGGGCAGCGCACTTACAGTGACCGTTACATCATCGGAACCGAAACAGCCGTTGATATCTGTTCCACTGACGGTATAAACAGTAGTGATGGCGGGCTGTGCGGTAGGATCGGCAACTGTCGGGTCGCTGAGGCCTGTAGCAGGGCTCCAAGTATAATCCAACGCACCAGTGGCAACGAGCTGCACTTGGTCGCCATCACACGAGACCAGATCGGCAGGTGCTGTGATGCCCGGGTCGGCAATCGTTACCACAACAGTATCGGCACCCAGACAGCCGTCTGCATTGGTCACTTGCACGATGTATGCTGTGGTGACAGCTGGAGTGGCAACAGGAGCGGCAACGTTAGCATCGCTCAAAGACCCAGCTGGAGTCCACTGATATGCGACCCCGCCCGATGCCAAAAGGGAGGTGCTTTGTCCTGCACAAATGGTCTGATCTGCACCGGCATCTGCATCAGTATTGCCAAACAGACTTACAAGCACTTGATCGGTATCGGTGCAGCCCACAGCATCGGTCACTGTGACCGTATAGGTAGTGGTCTGTGCAACTGCTGCATTTGGCTGTGCTACAGTAGCATTGTCTAGACCTGTAGCTGGCGACCACTGATAGGTGAAGCCGGGCAATGCAGGAGTTCCTATCTGTTGTGGGTCGGTAGGACAGGTTCCGATATCTGCGCCAGCATCGGCCGCCACAATCGGTTGGATGGTGACCACTTGGGTCACGGTATCCGTGCATAAGGGATCGTTGGGACTTATGGGGTTGAAGACCACCAATGTCAGGTTGTAACTTCCTGGGCCGGGATAGGTCCATGTAGGCGATTGCGCAGTGGATTGATCGAGTGGATTGCTCGGGTCGCCAAAGTCCCAGAAAACACTGAACCCAGAAGAATTGGTGGCCTGAAACTGGACAAACTCTGTACAGTTGGTGAACGGAGCCTGAATACCAACAGAGTTAAGATCTGCTGGGCTTGCAACTGGAGCCTGACAATTGACCACACTCAATTGGAACTCACGTGTGGTTTCTCCAAGATAAACACCGTTGCGATATTCACTTACACACATCCCTACGAGGAAAGTGCCCTGTGTTCCTGGCACTGCGGTCACCTGACCTGTCAACTGGTCGATGGTGAAAGGGGCCGGTCCGCCCAACATATCACCCAAAGAATAGGGAAGCTCCCATACGATAGGCGCATAGGGTGGTGCTGCAGGTGGATTGGGCGCAGGATTGTTCGTGTTTGCACCGCTATTGGGCGTGCAAAGGGAATAGACCAGCGAGTCGCCATCCAGATCGCTTGCAGACTGGTCGAAGCTGAAAGGCACCCCAGCGCAGATATACAACGGTGGGAGCTGGTTCCATATCGGGTTACTGTTCTGTGGCAAGGACTCGGTGCCCGGAATGGTAGCGACCAACGTGGCGCCCACATCTCCCGGAGTATCGACATTCTGAACCACGGCATTTCTGCAGCAACGCTGATAAGCAAGCGTATAGCCTCCAAGTATCGGAGGCAGTGTAACGATCTCCGTGTAGTAGCCTACCTCGGTACACACGTTGGTCGGAGCACTCACACAGGATGAGTTGATGGTGGACTGAAGCGGAACAACAGAATCCAATGTGGCGCCCAGATTCTGTATGAGGTTGCCATTCATATCGAAGACACCGATAATTGCCGGGTCATCAAATGCGGCCTGCCCACCAAAGCAATCGCGATAAATGATAAGGGTTACGGCATACTGGTTTCCACCCAGATGAACGTAGTTCAATTCGCCACCAACGATGTGCGTGGCCTGAACTTGGGAAGCCAATAAGCAGAATGCAGCAGAGAGGAGGAGAAATAGTCTTTTCACAAGGATGTCACAATAACGGTTTCAATCGTTAAAGGAATGCAAAAAAACCATTGGGCATCCGATCCGCCCAAATAAGCATCAGAACTATGGAAAGAGCTGCTCGTCCTCCAATGTCCCATCGGGGCGCCATTGCTGCCATTTTCCTGTCTTCTTGTCATTCGCATACTTACCGGACGAACGAGATTGGCCGCTATCGTGATAGCTGACCCAGATACCTTCTTTCTTGCCACCTACGTATTCGCCTTCAACGGACTTGCGGCCATCCGGATGCCATTCCATCCATTTGCCATGGGGCTCACCTCCAAAATAGGTTCCTTGAGATTTCAATTTTCCATTGTCGTGGTATGTTTTCCAAACCCCCACCCGAATGTTCTGATTGTATTCTCCCTCTTCCATCTTGCTGCCATCAGGAAAATAGATGGTCCAATAGCCCGATTTCATTCCATTCTTCATGAAACCCGAAGTGCGTGGCGTTCCGTCATTGAACCATGTGTTGATGGCACCTGTGGGAATACCGTTCAACATGGAGCCTTCTTCCACCTTGGCCCCGTTCATGTCATAATCCTCATAGCGTCCATTGGGAACACCCATCTCGAAGTAGGCCAGTGACCACAGTTTACCGTTGTCATACCATTCCTGCCATTTGCCGTGCTTCTCTCCCATCACGTATTCACCCTCGGCCATCTTCTGACCATTCTCATGGTAGGAGATGCTCTTGCCATGAGGTTGCCCCTTTTCGTGGGTGGTCACACTCAAAAGTCGGTTGGATGGGTAGTATTCCTTTACCTGTTCTTGTGCGTAGGCAGTGCTGATAAGCCCAAGACAGGCGATGATGATGGCGGATGAGATTCTCATTTTCGATTTTTTTTATCAGAGGTCCTTGGAAGCAACAAGCTTGCCATCCTGATAGGTTTCTTCACGTTTCACCGTGCCGTCTATGTACCAGTAGGTGCATTTTCCGGACAGCACATCGTTCACATACTGGCATTGCTGCTTCATCTGTGTCTCGTCATACCAATAGGACCAAAGCCCCTGTTTCTTGCCGTCATTCAACTCGCCTTCAAACACCAGGGTCCCTTCCAGATCATAGACCTTGAATGCTCCGGTCTGCTTTCCTTCCTTATAGGTGGTCACCTCCTTACGCTTGCCATTGGGATGAAAGGACATGACCTCGCCATGCAGCACACCTTCGGCAAGTGATGTGACCGCCAGACTATCGCCCTCCGCGTCATAACGCACCTCGCGCACCATGTTTGCAGGTTCGGCAGAGCCCATGTAGATAAGCTCCGTGTTTCCCTTCGGATCCTCTACCAGCACCGTCACCAGTTCTTTGGAGCTGCCACACGACCCCAAGGCAACGACAACACTAATGTAAAGCAGAGCAGAAAATGAATGATAGGCCACAGAATCGGGATTTGAAGGGCCAAAAATAGGGATTGCGCAGCGACATGGTCTGCACTGATACTGATCAATGACCACCTTGGGGTCAGAACATGATCCTGTACTGCAACAAGGGATAGATGCCCAACTGATTCACGTTCTGCAATCTGTTGTTGCGGGAGTCATAACGCGCATAGAGCGGATTCTCCTTGTCGGTCACATTCTGGCACGAGGCGGAAAATTCCTGCGTGACGCGTTTGCGGCTCATACGGTAGGTAAGCCCAAGGTCGAGGCGGTAATAGGGCGCGAACTGCTCGCTGAAGGCCAGATCGTCCAGATAAACAGCCTGCTGGGCAATGGCCGATGCTTCGAGGTCGATGGGCGTATAGCGCGACCCGCCAGCAATGGTGAATTTGATGTCGAACTTCAAGGAATGGCTCGTATCCGCCTTGCGTGCCTGTTTCCGGTCCCAGCGCACCTGCTGCTTATCATTCAGTTGCTTGCGTGGCTCTTTTATCTTGGGGCTCTTACGGTTGAGCCGCAGCTCATAGCCGCCCAGCACATTGACCACATAGTTGCCATTGAACACCGTATTGCGCTCCACCCCATCGCTGGCCGTATATTTCGAATCGTAGAGGGAAGCGGTAAGCAGCCAATAGTAACCTTTGGTGAGAAATTTCTCGAAGGTGAGCTCCAGGCCATAGTTGGTACCTGTGCCGCCATTCACCAATCTGTCCGGGCCATCGCTTGAGAAACTGCCCACATTGAGCGTGGAATACGAACTGCTGTCACGGTCTATGCCCGCATCATAGATATACTGGAAATAGGCCTCGGCCTTGAAACGCATGTCCATCGGCAGCGACCAGTCGTAGCCCAGCACCACATGATGGCTCTTTACGAATCCGAGGTCCTTGTTGGGCATTTCGCGAAAGCCGAGCGAATCCTCGACCACGAGAAAATACTTGTCTAACGCCACCATCTGGCTGTGGAGCCCATAGGCGAGCGACAACCTGTGGCGTGGGTTGGCCTTGTATTGCAGGCCCCATCGAGGCTCTACGGCCGTGGCGCCATTCAGGGTGAGCACTTGCAGATGCAGGCCCGTGTTCATGGTCCATGCATCGTTCCAGCGCCATTGCCATTGCGCATAGGGCTGCACCAGCGCGGTGACACCGTCAAAATCGGTGAGTGTCTGATAGCGCTCCCATGTGGGGATGAAAGCGCTGTCCTGCAGCACGGAGTAGAACACGGTGCCGCGTATGCCCCCCACCAGATTGTGCTTGGCGCTGAATTTCTTCTTGTAGTAGAACGACCCTTGGATACGATGGTCCTGAAAATCCTGACGGTACCATTCGAATGGGTTCTGCTGCCGGTCCACGCTGTCCACCACATCCTGATTGAGCTGCGTGCTGGCCGCCACTATCAACTTGGTGTAGGAACTGTTGGCGAACAGATAGGTGTGCGAGAAGCCTACAAAACCCGTCTTGGTGCGGTCGTAAACATCGACCGAGCCCTGTGTGTAGAAATTGGCCGCATTGGTATCGGCCTCGCTGGCTATGAAATCGATGCTGCTGATGCCGCCCATGCCGAACATCTCAAAGATGCCCGCCTTCTTGGTAGGGATGCGCACCTTGAAACTCATGTCGGTATAGTTGGGCACGGCATCACCGGTGCCAAAATCGACCCCGCCCAGCTTGAACAGCGCCAAGGTGGAATAGCGGAAGTTGATAAGATACGAGGCCCCGCTCTTTTTGGAGAACGGCCCTTCGGCACCCAGCTCCACCCCGTTGAAACCCAACTGGGCAAGGAATTCGTGCTTCTCGTTGTTGCCCGAACGCATCTTGAGGTCGAAAACACCCGATAGCGCGTTGCCATACTCGGAAGGGAATGCACCCGTCATGAAATCGGAGTTTGCAAGCACGTTGCTGTTGAGCATGCTCACCGGCCCACCAGTGGAACCCTGATTGCCAAAGTGGTTGGGATTGGGGATGTCCACCCCTTCCAACCGCCATAGCAGTCCGGTGGGCGAGTTGCCGCGTATCACAATATCATTGGTGGCATCGTTGGCGCCCCGCACCCCGGCAAAGTTGGTGGCCATGCGCGACACATCATTGCGCGACCCTGCATAGCGCTCGGCCTCTTCGGTGCTGAACACCCGGGCCGACACCGTGGCCATCGCATTCATCGTCTCTTCTTTCTGCCGTGCGGCCTTCACCACCACCTCTGCCTGCTTGATGACCATCTCTATCATCTCCACGTTCAGCACCAGCTCTTTGCCGGCCGTCAGTTCCAGGCCGCTCATGGTGCGGGGCTCATAGCCCAGATAGGTTATCTGCAGGTCGTGGCGGCCTACGCTGACGCCCGACAACTTGAACTTGCCATCAAGGTCGGTAGTGGTGCCTATAAGCGGGTCGCTGCCCATGACCACCACTGTGGCCCCTATGATGGACATCTTGCTCTCTTGGTCCACGACCGTGCCTCGGATGGTCTGCGTCTGGGCCGATACGGACAAGGTGAACAACAGCAGGAGTGCTGACAACAGGAAAGCTCTCATGGCAAGGGTTTGTGGCCGCGAATTAACGCAACTGTTCAAAAA
>JBFYQB010000011.1:0-9584 GCA_041302955.1 Flavobacteriales bacterium | reverse complement strand
TTTATATCAATGGCGAGATCTACGACCGCAAGTTCATCTTTGTGCCCGGTAGCGTGGCCGATGAGAACCTGATACACGTGCCCTTGGTGGAGCGGCCCGGCATTCTCATCCGTTGATCGATGCTCAAGCACCTCGACCTCACCAAGATCCTCTTTCTCGACATCGAGACAGTGCCGCAGGTTGCCCATTACACCGATCTGGATGACACTGCCCGGGCCCTCTGGGATCTGAAATCCGAGCGGCTCACAGCAGATGACACCCCTGCCGATGCCCTATATGACCGTGCTGGCATCTATGCCGAGTTCGGTAGGATCATCTGCATCTCGGTGGGCGTTTTCCATCTGTTGGAAGGAGGCCATCGGGAGTTCCGTGTCCATTCCTATTTCGGTGATGACGAAGCTGCCTTGTTGCGCGAGTTCAGCGCCATGCTCGACCGTCATTTCAACCGCAACGATCATCTGCTGTGCGCCCACAATGGCAAGGAGTTCGACTTTCCGTACATAGCCCGCAGAATGGTCATCAACGGCATCCACATTCCCAAGATCCTCGACATATCGGGCAAGAAACCTTGGGAGGTGCGTCATCTCGACACCATGGAACTCTGGAAGTTCGGAGACCGTAAGAGCTTCACCTCCCTCAAACTCCTCACGCACGTGCTCGGCATTCCTACTCCCAAGACCGACATCGAAGGCAAGGATGTGGCCCGTGTCTATTATGAAGAGAACGACCTCGACCGCATAGAGCGCTACTGCAAGCGCGATGTGGTGGCCGTGGCGCAGATACTGCTCCGTTTCCGTGGCGAGGACATCCTTACCGAAGAAGAACTGCTGGAACGATGAAGAGCCACATCCTTCTTCTTGCCATCGCCACAGTGCTGGTCTCGTGCGGCAACGATGTGGAGACATCCACCCTATCGCCCATGGAATCGCACGATGCACCCAAGGGCCATTTCCGTGGAACATCCATTGGCGATAGGATAGACGATATTCTGAAGCGCGAACCGATAGACAGCGTGGTCTTCAGCCTTCCGAATCAAGTGGTGTACAACATTGGCACCGATACCTGCGTGCTTCAGGTGAGCTACGAGTTTGAAAGCGACACCCTGCATACCATTCAGGCCGATTGGTTCTTTCTGGAGATAGAGGACCTGGAAGTGGTGCAGCAGGAGGTGCGCTCCTCGTTCGACATCCGCTATGCCCGCCAAGAAGGCGATGGCGACTATGAGGTGTGGCACAGTGTCCGTGCCAATGGCAAAATGATCGAATTCACCCTGCTCGATGCCAGCATCGAATATGGAAGGCCGGTGCTGTCGTTGACCATTCACAATTTTCAATAGCGGGAGCCGGCCATGACAACCCTCCGCGACATTGCCCAACTCCTGAATTCCTCTTGTCCTGAGCGCCTTCATGACGCGGTCATCACCGAACTGGCCATAGACAGCCGCAAGGTGGTCCTACCGCAGCAGGCATTGTTCTTCGCCATCCGGGGAGATAGGCATGATGGCCACCGCTTCGTAGAGGAGCTGTATGCCAAGGGCGTCCGCGCTTTTGTGGTGCTCAAGGATTTCCATACCGCCCGCTGCGCGGATGCCATCTTCTTTCCTGTGGACGATACGCTTGCTGCCTTGCAGAGCATTGCTGCCGCCAAGCGTGCTGCCGCCAATATCCCCGTGGTGGGCATCACAGGCAGCAATGGCAAGACCATCGTCAAAGAATGGCTGCATCAGTTGCTCTCTCCCGATGTGAACATTGTACGCAGCCCCAAGAGCTACAACTCGCAGGTGGGCGTGCCGCTTTCCGTGTGGAAACTTGGCCCCGAGCATGGGTTGGCCCTTTTTGAGGCAGGCATCTCCAAGCCCGGGGAGATGATACGGCTCGAGCGCGTCATCCGTCCCACCATCGGCATCGTCACCAATCTGGGCCATGCGCATGACGAGAATTTTCGCGATCTGCGCCAGAAGGCCCGCGAGAAGCTCGACCTCTTTCAACATTGCCAGACCATCATCTACTGCAAGGACTATCTGCTGATAGACGAGGAACTGAAGAAATATCCGTTCGCCTCGCGACCACGGATGTTCACGTGGAGCAGAAAATCCCCTGCCGACCTGCAAGTGGGCCGCGTGGAGAAGAAGGACGGCCAGACCGCTGTGCAAGGCATCTTCAAGCATCGGTTCATCAGCATCACCATCCCGTTTGTGGACGAAGCCTCTATTGAGAACGCCATCCAGTGCTGGGCATTTCTGCTATTACAGGAAATGGATGATGCCCGCATTGCCGAGCGGATGCTGCTGCTCGCTCCAGTTGCCATGCGCCTGGAACTGAAACAGGGCATCAACAACTGTTCGGTGATCAATGATGCCTACAATTCCGACCTGCAATCCATTTCCATCGCCCTCGATTTTCTGGAGCAGCAGCACCAGCACCCTAAGCGGACGCTCATCCTGTCTGACATTCTTCAAACAGGTAGGACCGATGCCGAGCTCTATGCCGAAGTGGCCGAACTGTTAAGCCAGAAGCGCGTGGACCGCTTGATCGGTATCGGAGCGCGCATCTCTGCCCAATCAGCCCTCTTCCAGCCCGCATCCACGTTCTATCCCAGTACGGAGGCGTTCCTCACCGACCTGCCCAACGTGCCGTTCCAAGACGAGGCCATTCTCTTGAAAGGAGCGCGCGCCTTCGGGTTCGAGGCCATCGGCAATGTGTTGCAGCAGAAAACGCATCGCACAGTGCTGGAGATAGATCTCGGTGCCATCATCCACAATCTCAATCTGATTCGTTCGTTGGTGAAACCGGAGACCATGCTTATGGCCATGGTGAAGGCATCAGGCTACGGAACGGGCAGCTTCGAAATAGCCAGAGCTTTGCAGTTCCATCGTGTGCATTACTTGGCTGTGGCCTATGCGGACGAAGGCATTGAGCTGCGCAAAGCGGGCATCACCCTGCCCATCATGGTGATGAGTTCGGAGGAGCACAGTTTTGATGCGATGATCCATTATGGGCTGGAGCCGGAGATCTACAGCATGCGCACGCTCCGCGCCTTGGAGTCCTCCTTATTGCGCAGCGCGACCAAAGGACAACCGGTACGCGTTCACATCAAACTCAACACCGGCATGAACCGCCTCGGTTTCCACGAGCGCGAACTGAACGAGCTGTGTGTGCGCTTGGGCAACGACCGGCAGGTGGAGGTGGCATCCATCTTCTCGCACCTGGCGGCCAGTGAGAATCCCAAAGAGGATGCTTTCACACGCCAACAGATCGCGGCCTTCGAGCGCATGAGCACAGGCATCATGAAGCATCTCGGGCGCACCGTACCCCGGCACATCTGCAACTCATTCGGCATTCTCCGTTTCCCAGAGGCACAGTTCGACATGGTGCGCTTGGGCATCGGCCTCTATGGCGTGGCACCCGACAGCCCAGTGACGCACCTGCTGCGCAATGTGAGCACCTTGAAGAGCACCATCACCCAGATACATCACCTGCAAGCGGGCGACACCGTGGGTTATGGCCGCATGGAGCATGTGCAAGCACCGATGATCACAGCCACCATTCCCGTTGGCTATGCAGACGGGCTGAGGCGCAAGCACGGCAACCGCAAGGGCCACGTGATGGTGCATGGCATGGCCGCACCTATCATCGGCAATGTGTGCATGGACATGGTGATGGTCGATGTGACCGACATTCCCTGCCAAGAGGGCGATGAGGCCATCATTTTCGGAGAGGGATATCCGATTGAGGATTTTGCCCGCAATGCCGAGACCATTCCCTACGAAGTGCTCACGGGCATTTCCTCACGGGTGAAGCGGGTGTACTATCAGGAGTGATGCCCCATTTTACTAAAACCCGCATCGCCCCAACGCCCAGTGGTTTTCTGCATGAGGGCAATGCATACTCCTTTATCCTCACAGCCGCGTTGGCCAAAATTCATGGGGCTACTATCCTCCTTCGCGTTGATGACCTTGACAACGACCGCAAGCGTCCTGAATATGTGGACGATATGTTCCAAACCCTCCATTGGCTCGGATTAGATTGGAAGGAAGGCCCGACCGATGCCAATGACCTTGAGCAACGGTGGTCACAGATCTATCGCATCCCACTTTATGAAGCAGCGCTGGAACGACTGCGTGAAAAAGGGTTGATCTATGCCTGTGGATGCTCCCGCAAAGACCTGAGCGAACTGAAAAGCCCAGGTGATACTGACCATTCATGCCGCTTGGGTACAATCCCACTCGACACGATAGACGTGGCTTGGCGGCTGCGGATACCCAAGGAAATTTCCATGGAGATGAAAACACTGGAAGGAAAAGAGGAGATTCTTCGCCCTGCAGACATGTTGCCTGACCCTGTTGTCAGACGAAGGGATGGCATTCCCGCATATCAGATCGCATCTGTCTGTGACGACCATTTTTATGGTATCGACCTTATTGTGCGGGGCGAGGATCTGCGCGCATCTACAGCAGTGCAACTATTCATGGCCGAGCAACTAGGCTACAGAGGTTTTTGCAATGCAACCTTCCATCATCATCCTTTAATGACGGATGCCTTTGGGGCCAAATGGAGCAAGTCGGCTGGCGCAGAAGCCGTCAGCCTTTTGGGAAAGACAAAGGAGGCAAGTGCTGCGCTCTATGGCAGACTCGCCTCCTTGCAAGGTCTTGGAAATGGAGTCACCGACCTGAGCAGTTTTACTGCCCAATTGGTCGAAAAACTTGGCTAAAGCCTATTGACCGTTGATGTGCTTATTGAGTTCTATTGCGCTCGACTCCCATTCGAAGGCACTGTTCAACTGGTAGTAGTTGCCCAGATCGTAGGTGTATCTGTAAGCGAATTTGGCGAGATCAAGTTTCGATTCTTCCCATCCCATCAGTCCCATCAATACCTTGACCTGAGCGCAAGTGAGGCAATTGGCGCTGATGATCTGTTTGGATACTGTGAGTTTCGTCTCGTCCCAAGAGTTGGCAGCAACGGTCTGTTGGGCCGTGGCAAACTGACCTTCGTCCATCGGCCATGGGCAACCGATCGGGCCATTGTATCCCGTCATCACGTAATGCGTGGTTGCAGGCTGTGCATAAGGGTCTTGTACCTCTTGATAGGTGTTGATGCCCACCGAAACATCATGCGGTGTGGGCAATCCGGCCGTATTCGGATTCACGCCAACACCGCTCACATTCACACTTACTCCACCACCGGCATTGGTTGAAAAAGAACTGGATGTGGCAGTACTTGAAACGTTGTAATGCGTGCCTGTTGATGTTCCTGTTACCACAGTTGTTCCTGGCTGTACAACAGTTGTCTGCACCGCAACAGGAGGTGGTAAAAGGTCTGGTGCCGCGACAGAATTCTCCAATTTCAGCAGCCAATCACCCGCTGCACTTTTCTTGATCTTGTAGGAGTATTCACGGCTAAAAGATGGAAGTTGCACCGTTTTGTTCACTTCACCAAGTGTGGCATCACTAAAAATGAACTTCAATTTGAGACTTTGACCCGGCAGGTTAGTGACCCGGACACTGGTCTCAGGCTTAGCATTGTGCGCCACGCCATTGATGATGAGATGGAAGGGATAACCCTCTTCAGAAAAGACCACCAAGTGATTTGCTTGAGCAAACACTATGTGGGTAAAAAGCACGAAGGCACAGAGTAATGAAGTTGTTTTCATGAGTGAAGATTTTGGTTGAGAAAGAGTGGCTGTGCAAATCAAAAAGTTGGCCAAAATGGTTGATTGATTCTAACTAGTTGTCAAAAATAGCTTCCAATGGTACGTGATTCCATCTAATTGCCAATGCATCTGAAGGCCTAGTAAAGGTGTGCGTGGCAACAAAATACCGCCAATTTATCTACAAATGATTCCGAATCCTACATTTGGGAACAATAATTGATTTGCGAAAAAATCTAACCAAATACCTCTCACCATGAAAAAATCATTGCTCTTCATCCTTGCCGTGTCACTGGGCATGGCATCAGTAACGGCATTCGCTCAGGAGGCCAAACCCAAGAAGTATCACCCGAAACACGAATTCTGGTATCAGAACGCTGAGACAGAGAATGAGTTTGTGAAAGTGGAGGTCAAAGATGCCACGGCACAGAAGGAGGTCATCAAGTTCCGTATCAAATTCACCAACAAAACTGGAGATTACGTGTGGGTCGATCCGAGCAAAATGCGCTTGAACATCAACGGCCAGTCATACCCGTTCAAGGAAAAGAAATTCTTGCTCGACCCATTTGAAGACAAGAGCAGAACCCTCGATCTGGGTGGTCAGACCGACTACCACCAAGAGACCTTCAGCATTACACTTGATGGCTTTGAAAAAGCACCCAACAAAGGCCTGGTCTATGAGTTGGAGGACTTTATCATACCACCATCGCAGAATGGAACGACTGCAGGTGTTTTTGAAGTGAACCATAAATATTGGGGCACTGATAACGATGTGACCAGCGTGCGTTTTGAGGTAAAATACACTGGCTCGAAAGTGGCTATCGTAACGCCTGCAAGGACAGGTTTGAAGATGGAAACAGGCCGTACTGTCGCCAATGGATTCTCCAAAATGAAGCCGGTGATTCTATTGCCTGGTGAGTCTGACAACTTCACCATTCTGTGCAAAATTGACCCTTCACTTCGGACGCCTAACGTATTCGCCAACTTTGGCGATGCATTCCAAGAAGTGGAGAAGACCTCATTTTCTCTCAGCCCTGTGAGTTTTACACTCGACATGAGCAAGACCAAAATGTGATCCAGTAAGTGATTGTTCAAAGAAAGCCTCTCGATTTTCGGGAGGCTTTTTTTGTGCTCGGAAATCGCGAAGAAATTCTACTTGAACACAACGAAAACCTTGCCCGAAGTGGAAAGCGGAGCAGTGGCATAGGTGTCGAACTTGGCCTCCTGACAAGCGAACTTCGCTTTGTAGAACAGATATTTGTCGTCTGTGGTCTTAGAACCTTCCGCGCCTGGCTCGGCACTTACCACGTTGCCATATTTGTCAATCGTCACATCCACCACCACAGTTCCCTTGGCATCGTTGCCGATAACGATCTTGGGGAATTTTGTCATGCTACGGCCGTCCATGATATACTCGATGCGGTCGAATCCACTGCTGAACACCTTCTTGGTCTGCGATGACACCACCGGAGCCTTGGCATCCGAATCGTAGAAATGGATGGTGCGAACGGTGCTCATTTCCATTTCTAATGGGCGACCATTGGTGAAGAAATTGATCATCGTGCCCTTCACACCTTTCAGCTCGCCTTCCAGATGGGTACCATCTTTCATGATGAGCGTGTGCTGCGCGAAAGAGAATAGCGGAAAGCAAACGAGACAGACGGACCTGAACATCTTTTTGGATCTATTGATGAATACTCATTTGGCAACACGCGCCTGAAAAAGCTGATAAGGCACACCTCCCATTTCACCGCCTTGGCTCACTTGAAACTTGCCTTGGAACGTGACCACCTGGTCGGTGTTGAAGCGCGGAAACCTTTCGGCTCCGAATAGCTCCACCACCGTCTCGGGCCCGGCACCACCGCAGAAGAAGCAGTTGGCAAACGGATGGGCCGATACCATGTAGAGCCCCAATTCCATATCCACCGGAATCACGTAGCCACGCACTTTTACGATCTGCCCGTGCAGTGCAAGTATCTCAGGTGCAAACTTTGGTGGTTTCACATTCACCTCAAACCCGAACTGCTTGGAATACTCGCGGGTGAAGGTCACGTTGCCCAATGTACTCCAGTCCACCAGTCGCTGGGCTGTGGCAGCATGAAGTGTGAACGCAAATAAGATGGTGAGCAGCAGTCTCATTTTATGGGCTCGGCATGTTCCAGAATGTAGTTGCAGTGCATCAGGTCATCGTAGTTGAGTTTCAGCACGCCTTTGAAGGTGACGACATCGTCTGTATTGAAACGCTTGCCTCCAGGCTTCATCTGCAATTCGAGGATGGTCTCGGGGCCTGCCTGCCCACAGAAGAAACAACTGGCGAACGGGTTGGCCGAAAGCACGAAGTAACCCGTTTCCACATCCACAGGGATCACATAGCCTTTGATCTGAATAGCCTTGCCGTTCATGTCCAACACCTCTTTACCGAACTTCGGATACCAATAGGTCTCGTCATGTTCCTTGGAGTACTTCTCCGACCATTCCACCTTAGCGAGGAGTTCCCAATTGATGGTGCGGTGCTGGGCAAAGAGGGAGAAGGGAAGGAGTAGAAACAAAAATGGGACGAGGGACAAGGGACGAGGGACGAGAGGGGTCACGCTCCCAGCCATTTTCCATTTTCCATTTTCCATTTTGTTACTCATTCCTCAACACACTCGAAATATCGGTCCTATACGCTTGGAATCCTGGAATCAGTGCAGCAATCAGGCCAATAATAAGTGTGACGGGCAATAGCCACACCTCTTCCATGGTAAATCCATTGCCTGTGAAGGACATCTGCATCTGTTCTTCGCCCAACCGTGCCATCAATAATAGCCCGATGCGACCCAATGCGATACCTGCTGAATATCCTATGATGCATAGCAACAGGCTTTCTAGAATCACCATAGAAAAGAGCTTGAAGGGCGATGCACCGAGTGAACGCATCAGGGCCAGTTCGTACTTGCGGTCCTTGAGCGAGTTGAGCAGCGAGATGAACACGCTGATGGCGGCAATGGTCATGATTAGCGCCCCAATGATCTGCAAGGTGGTGAATCCTACTCCCAGCAACTGATAGAGCCTGTTCACCTCTATGGCAGGCAGGGCGGCCTGCATCGTGGTGTTGGTATTTACGTGGCGCGGCAACTGCATCATGGCCATCGGGTTTTTGAACTTGATGAGCAAGGCCGTGATCTCGCGGCTATCGTCTTCTTGTTCATGGGCATGATCCTCGTGCTCATGTTCCCCATGTTCGTCCCCCTCATGGTCGTGTGCCTTTTCTTCAGTATCGCCATGTTCTCCATGAATATGCCACACACTGCCGATGTTGGTGAGGATGAGCCTGTCCACCACAGTTCCAGTGGGTTTCAGTATCCCCGACACATGATACGCCTCTTCTTCGTGCACATGCATATCGTCCACCAGCCCGTGCGAACCATGAAAGTGGTCGCCCAGCTTGAGGTTGAGGTTCTCGGCCACAGCACTGCCTATCACCGCCTCAAAGTCCTTCGTCCAAACAGTTCCCGAGGCGAATTGGGCATCGTAATGTTCCAAGTACTTCTCTTCGGTTCCCACGATGCGATAACCTTGATAGCTGTCGCCATAGGCCAACGGAATGCTGTATTTCACCAGTGGGTGCTTCTGCAAACGCTTCACCTCGCTCAAAGGAATGTTGCCCGTTGGGCTGTCCATCTGATAGACTGCCGATAGGATGAGCTGCAATGGACTTCCCTTGGCGCCCACCACCATGTCGATGCCCCGGATGTCGCGGTTGAAACGGTCGGTCAGTTGTTGGCTCACCACCATCACAAAGGCCACCATGCCCACACCGATGGCCAGCAGCATGATGCTGAGCGTGGTGCTCAGGCGGTCGGCCTTCAGGTTGGCCCAACTGAGGCGAAGCATGTTCATAGCTCCACGGTGTTGGTGAAACGGTCTTTCAATCGCCTGTCGTGGGTCACGATGAC
>JBFYQB010000010.1:0-3151 GCA_041302955.1 Flavobacteriales bacterium | reverse complement strand
CCACCGATGTGAATCCCTATCCTGCGGTGACGATGACCAGCTCTGATGCCGACAACACGATATGCGAGGGCGAGTCCATCACCTTTACGGCCACACCAGCGGGCTACGACAGCTATGCTTTCTTTGATGGCGCAACGCCTGTACAGGACAACGCCTCGGAGGCTTGGACCACCACTGGGCTTGTGAGCGGCAACAGCATCACGGTCGTACCGACCCATCTGGGATGCACCGGCACTGCAACGGCCGCCATCACGGTGACCTTGATCCCTTCTCCAGTGGTCGATCCTGGAGTAGACTTTGCAGTCTGTGTAGATGCCGCGGACGTTACGCTGAGCGGGTTCACGCCCACCAATGGCACATGGAGCGGGCCGGGCATCACCAACCCTACAGGAGTTTTTTCACCCTCCACCGCAGGTGCTGGCGTTCATACCATCTCCTATGCAGTGTCCAACGGCAACTGCACCACCACCGAAACAATTGATGCAACGGTAAATGCACTGCCCATCATCGCCTCTGGCCCTTCGCGCGCCATATGCCTTGGCGAGAGCTTCGCGCTGAATGCTTCCGGAGGTGTGACCTATGTATGGACACCTTCCACTGGGCTTGATGATGCGACCAGTGCTGACCCATTGGCCACGCCAACAACCACTACAGCCTACACCGTGAGTGGCACGGATGCCAACGGCTGTGTGAACACCGCTACCACCACCATCACTGTTGAGCCTGTCCCAACTGCAGATTTCACATCTCTGGCAGTCTGCCTTGGCGAAGAGACCTCGTTTGTCAATGCATCGCAACCCACCACCGGAGTGAGCTACGCTTGGAGCCTCGGAGATGGCGCAACTTCCTCGGCAACCGATCCTGACCATCTCTACGTGACCGCAGATACGCTCGATGTGCAACTCGTGGTCATCTGGGGAAACTGCACCGACACCGCCACAGGAACGTCCATTGTCCACCCGCTGCCCGAACCCAACTTCACGGCAGAGCCGCGCACGGTATCTGTCATCGACCCCATTGTTCAATTCGACAACTTCTCTACCGGAGACACCTTATGGACATGGGACTTTGGGGATGGTATGGGTTCGGATGAGGAAAGCCCCAACCATGCCTATCGGGACACGGGCGTCTATGTGGTACAACTTACGGCCATCAGCGAGCAGGGCTGTCGCGATTCGGTGACCCTCGAAGTGACCGTAACACCCTACACCACCATCCATGTGCCCTCTGCTTTCTCTCCGGGCACAGACGGTGTGAACGACATCTTCCGTGCGTATGCCGAGGACATCACCGGGTTCGATCTGAAGATATTCAACCGTTGGGGACAACTGGTACACTACAGCACAAACATTGAGCGCGGCTGGAACGGCAACTTTGAAGGCACCATGGCTCCCGGAGGCGTCTATACATGGGTCATCAATTATGTTGATTTCAGAGGAAGGACGCAACAGATAGGTGGCAAAGTGCTGTTGATACGCTGATCGTTTCGCATGGAGTTACTGGATAAGTTTCTTACGCTGTCGCACATTATTGCAGGTGGCCTTGTGCTGCTCACAGGGTTGCTCAATATGGTGATGCGGCCCAAGGGCGGCAAATGGCATCGTACAATAGGCAAGGTCTATTTCTGGGGGATGTTTTGGATCGCGGTATCGGCCATTGCGATCATGGCACTGTTCCGCTTCAATATGTTTCTGCTCATCATCGCCATCTTCAGTTTCTATCTGGCATTCTCGGGTTATCGCGTGCTGAAGCGCAAAAAGCCGGGCCAACAGACCGCCATCGACTGGGCCGGAGCCCTCATTGCGCTGGTAGCCGGACTGGTGCTGTTGGGTCTGGGACTGCGCGGAATTATGGTCAAAGGAGTGCATCCCACCTTCATACTGGCCATAGTGTTCGGTGGGCTGACGGTGCTCAATGCGCGCACAGACATCCGCATGTTCCGCAGCACCGAGGTGGACGAAAAGCAATGGTGGTGGTACCATCACATGCAGGCCATGGTGGGGTCGTACATCGCTGCATTCACCGCTTTCATGGTGCAGAACGGAGACCGGTTCTTCCCGCATTTCGAGCACCGATGGATCTTTTGGATAGGTCCCACATTGGTGGGCACGCCAGCCATCATCTTCTGGATACGGCACTATCGTGCAAAATTCGGGGTGAAGAAGGGTTGAACTCGTTATATATGCACCTCTTCCCCTCGGTAAAGCCGCTCTTCCGTGCGGAAATGAGACGCTAACGGTCGGTAGCGTTCCTTTTTCGCGCGGCAGAGCATCTCTGTCGGGCGACAGAGCTCCTTTTTCGGGCGATAGCGTATCTCTGTCGGACGGCAGAACGACTCTGTCGGTGGATAGAGCTTCTCTTTCGAGCGATAGAGCACCGCTGTCGGGAGATAGCGTGACGCTGTCGTTCGACAGAACTACTGGTTTCGCACCATATAACCTGAAAACTGTAGGACTCAGCCCTCTGCTCGTGGAGAAGGCCGCTTCGGTCCGCGTCCTGCACCACCGCCAGCGCCCGGTCTGCGGGGTTCGCGTCTGGTCTCGCCTTCGCGTTCGCGTCTTTCCTGTATCTGCAAGGGGTCTGCACTGCAATCAGCATAGCGCTGCCGCTCGTTGAAGATGTCGATGCCTGTGAACACCGCATCGCGGAACGACTGCTCGCTTGCCACGCCCTTGCCTGCTATGTCGAACCCTGTGCCGTGGTCGGGCGAGGTGCGCACCACGCTGAGGCCTGCCGTGAAATTGACGCCTTGGTCAAAGTTCATGGACTTGAAGGGGATGAGGCCCTGATCGTGATACATGGCCAGCACCACATCAAACTGCTTGTAGGCGCCCGAACCGAAGAATCCATCGGCAGCAAAGGGGCCGAAGACCAACAACCCGTCTTCCTTGGCCTTGCGGATGGCAGGAATGATGACCTGCTGCTCCTCGGTGCCGATAACACCACCATCGCCATTGTGCGGGTTGAGGCCCAAAACCGCGATGCGGGGCTTGCGGATGGCAAAGTCGATGGGGAAATTCCGGTCGAGGAAGCGGATCTTCTTGATGATGGACTCGAAGGTCAACGCCTTGCCTACCTCCGAAAGAGGCAGATGGCCGGTCATGAAGGTCACGATCATGTTCTCGCTCACCATCACCATGCTGTGCTCTTC
>JBFYQB010000009.1:0-5230 GCA_041302955.1 Flavobacteriales bacterium | reverse complement strand
CGCTATCCGTTGAGCTATTCGGGAGTGAACAGCGTTGGACTGAAACGCAGAGGATTCACCGTGGAGAAGATCCGCGAGATACAGGAGATCTATCGCGTCATCTTCCTCAAACATTACAACACCACGCAGGCTTTGCGCTACTTGGAAGCAGAGTTTCCAGTGACGGACGAGCGGGACGAGATACTTGGTTTCATCCGCGAATCGAAGCGTGGCATCATGAAAGGTTATCAGTTCATGAACGGAAATGGCAATGGCAAAGGAGGCCATGCCGATGATTAGCATTGCCCTTGATGGGGTGGGCAAGCGGTATAATCGCCATTGGGTGTTCCGCAATCTGTCCCACGTCTTTGAACAGGATCGCCATACGGTGATCCTTGGCCCGAACGGATCGGGCAAATCGACCCTATTGCAAGTGATCCTTGGTAGCCTTGTGCCATCCGAAGGCAAGGTGACCTACACCAACAAAGGAGAAAAGCTCACCGCCAATGACGAGACTTTGGGGCTGTTCTCGCTCGCCACACCCTATCTCGAACTCATAGAGGAATATACGCTACGCGAGATGCTGGCCTTTCACGGCAAGTTGCAACCGTTCAGGAACGGACTCTCCATTGCCGACATTATCACCTTGCTTTACTTGGATGACTCAGCCGACAAGGCCATTCGTCACTATTCATCGGGTATGCGCCAACGGGTGAAGCTGGGTCTCGCCCTTTTGACCGACACGCCCATAGTGCTGCTGGATGAGCCCTGCGCCAACTTGGACAGCACCGCCATAGCTTGGTACAATAACCTTGTGACCGATAATCAAGTGGGGCGCATTCTGATTGTGTGCTCGAATGCGCAAGAGCACGAGTATTCCTTCTGCGAAGAGCGGTTGCAGGTTTCGGATTTTGTCTGACCACCAGGCCTTTTAAGGCCGTGGTATGCCCATTCTCATTTCTCTATTTTCGCTCCCCCATTTAACACTAGTGAATGAAGAAGATATTGGTGGCCAACCGTGGAGAGATTGCATTGCGTATCATGCGCTCTGCCAAGGAGATGGGCATTGCAACGGTAGCGGTCTATTCTGAGGCCGACCGCAACGCACTCCATGTGCGCTATGCCGATGAAGCAGTATGTATCGGGCCTCCACCGTCCAATCAGAGCTACCTTTTGGGCGACAGGATCATTGAGGTATGCAAGCAACTTGGGGTGGATGGAATCCATCCCGGCTATGGTTTTCTTTCGGAAAATGCTGCCTTTGCCACTGCGGTAGAGAAAGCTGGCATCACCTTCATCGGCCCATCGGCCCACGCGATGGACATCATGGGTGACAAGCTTTCGGCCAAGGCGGCTGTGCGCAAGTATGACATTCCGATGGTGCCCGGAACTGAAGGTGCGGTGAATGACCTGAACGAAGCCATCACCGTGGCCCGACAGATCGGTTTTCCCATTCTCATTAAAGCATCTGCCGGAGGCGGAGGCAAAGGAATGCGCGTGGTGTATGAGGAGAAGGATGTTGAAGAGCAGATGAACCTTGCCATTTCAGAGGCTACATCGGCTTTTGGCAACGGGGCGGTGTTCATCGAGCGCTATGTGGGCTCCCCAAAGCATATCGAGATTCAGGTGCTGGCGGATAAGCATGGCAACGTGGTTCACCTCTTTGAGCGCGAATGCTCAGTGCAGCGCAGGCACCAAAAGGTGGTCGAAGAGGCGCCTTCAGCTATACTGACGCCTGAAGTTCGCCATCGAATGGGCGAATGTGCCAAGGATGTGGCCCGTGCATGTGACTATGTAGGAGCGGGAACCGTTGAGTTTCTTGTGGACACCGACCTGAACTTCTATTTCCTCGAAATGAATACCCGCTTGCAGGTGGAGCATCCTGTGACAGAGATGATCACTGGAGTGGACCTTGTGAAAATGCAGATCCGTGTGGCGATGGGCGAAGTGTTGCCATTCAAGCAGGAAGACCTTCAAATCCGTGGCCATGCCATCGAATCGCGGGTGTATGCCGAGGATCCGACCAACAATTTCCTACCAGATATTGGCAAGCTGACCCGCTATCAGCGTCCGCAAGGACCGGGCGTACGGGTAGATGACGGCTTTGAGGAAGGTATGGACATTCCGATCTATTACGACCCGATGATTGCCAAGCTGGCTGTACATGCCGATACCCGATTGGAAGCCTGCGACCGCATGATTCGCGCCATTGACGAGTATCGAATTTCCGGTGTTCAGACCACGCTTTCGTTCTGCAAGTTCGTTATGGGGCATGAGGCGTTCCGTTCCGGGAAGTTCGATACACATTTCGTGCAACAGCATTTCAAACCAGAGTATTTGGAAAGGACGGATGAGGCGGAAATGGAGTTGGCAGCCATTATCTCGGCCACGATCGTTGCTACAGTGGAAAGGTCTGATTTTAAGTCACCTGAAGGCAGCGCTCCCACCATTTCACCTTGGAAATTGAACCGCTCTCGGACCTGACATCCTACTGAAGTTTTGCCACCCTATTGCCATTGGCGCAGATATTGTTTCACGCCCCGACCATGAAACGATTGCTATTCATGCTTCAGTTGTCGGTGTGGGCCTTTGCCGCCATGGCTCAGGAGGATAACCCCATTACGCGCAAGAAGGTGAAGGCCATGTTGCGAGAGGACACTCAAGATATGGTCAGAAAGACAGTGGCCGATGCCTATGTGCTTATTCAAGGCAAATTGTATCAGGCCATCATTGTGGGTAGTGATACCATTCCACTCATATCATTGCCACCAGTGAATGCAGTGGCCAAGCGTACTTTTCCCACCAAGCGTGCCGAACGCAAGTACAATAAGCTCGTTTATGCCGTGAAGAAAGTACTTCCGTATGCCAAGCTTGCTGGCAAACGTATGAATGAGGTGGAAGATGAACTTAAGACCCTTACACCACAGCAACGCAAGAAGCGACTCAAGGATTTGGAGAAGGAGATAAAGCGTGACTACGAAGGGGAACTCAAGAAACTCACCTTTACACAAGGGCGTATTCTCATCAAGCTGTTGGACCGAGAAACAGGACAGGTGAGCTACGATATTGTCAAGGAATTCAGAGGTGGATTCACTGCTTGGTTCTTTCAGGGAATTGCCAAGATGTTCGATTATGATCTGAAGGCCGAGTATGACCCGGAGAAGGACGACCGCCTTATTGAAAGTATAGTGGTCAAGGTGGAGAACGGAGAATTATAAATAGGCTTTCAAGTTTTCAGCGGGGTCAAGGTATCAGCGTCTTACTTAGATGTTGAGCCTTCAATCTGGCGCAATGCCCAATTTTGGGAGGTGGTGATTTCCTGATTTCCTGAGAACATCTTCCGCTAACTTTAATTTTCCGATGTTTGTCCAAAGCCGATACCCATGTCCAAAGGCGATGCACTACATCAGCTCATCCACTCGCTCGAACTGAACGAGAAGCGGTATTTCAAGCTTCATGCATCCTTCCAAAAAAAGAACAGCAACTTGGCACAGCTGTTCGATTTTCTGTGTGGTGTGGAGCAATATGAGGAAGAGGACGTACGAACAGCGTTTGCGGGCGAGAAGTTTCTCGAACAGTTGGCTGTGACCAAGAATCATCTGTATGAGATAATTCTGAAATCCATGCGGTCATACCACCTCAAGCGATCGGTCGATTTCAGATTGCAGGGGATGATGCAGGATGTTCATTTTCTATACGAGAAAGGACTTGCTGCCCAGTCGGAGACCATTTTGCGCAGATTACGCAAGGCGGCCATGAAGCACGACAGTTTTCTGATTCTGTTGCAAGTATTGGAATGGGAGACCAAGCTGATAGCCGAGGGATTCTTTGTAGGCAAGGACGAGGCCGACCTTGATGCGCTGTCTGATGAATACTACGAGGTGCTGGGGCTTTTGCAGAATGAGCGCGAATACATCGACCTTCAGTTCAAGGTGTTCAACAATTATTACAAGATCGGCATTGAGCGCAACAACGAGTCGTACAAGACCAACGATCAGATCATAAATCAGTTTGCGCTGCGCGATCCAGAGCGGGCGCTCACCTTCAGGTCGAAGTTGTGTTTTCTGAACATCCACGCACAATACAACAAGATAAACGGTAAGTGGGACGAGGCATATCGCTACCGTAAGGAGTTGCTTGAGCTGGTGTCTGAGCGATTTGGAGCTTCGTTCGAACCTGAGGCTGTGAAACGCTATTTCGTGGCCATCAACAACTTGGTGCCCATCTGTATGAAATTGGGCCGCTATGATGAGGTGTCAACCTTGCTCGATGAGTTGGAAACCATTGAGGAGCGGTCGTTGGCCACGCACTATTCCATAGAACTGGGGCAGCGCATCAGAATGCAGGGGCTCATTGGCCGACTGGCACTCTACACGCGGCTTGGAATGCGCGAGGAAGGATTGGCCATAGGTCAGCGCATCACAGACAATTTTGTGGAGGTGGACAGTTATCCGCGCAAGTATGTGGTGCTGCATCTTTATTTCAACATGGCCTATTTCCTGCTCAGCGTGGGGCAATATTCGGCCGCGATGCAGTACATCAATAGAATACTGAACGATAATGATGTGCGTTCTATTGAGGATCTGCATGCATCCACAAGATTGCTCACTATGATGTTGCAGTTTGAGTTGGGTCGCAACGAGATACTTGAATATCTGGCAAGATCAACGCAGCGTTATCTTGTGAAATTGGAGGGGCTTTATCCTTTTGAGGCCATCATGGTATCGTTCATGAAGCGGTTCTCATCTGGCAAACAACAATTTGACGTTGGCAATGCCTTCAAAAAATTGAGAGAGGAACTTGTAGCTGTCGGGTATGAGCCAGGTGAGAGGAATGCGCTTTCCACCCTCGATCTACTTGCATGGGTTGACTCCAAGATAGAGAAACGCCCCATGTTTGAAATTCTAAAAGAGAAGAATGAGCGCAAGCGCACAGCTTAGCATTGTCCAATTGGAGGCATTGCTCCATGGCAATTTCATGTTGGATGTGACGTCAGCCGAGGCTCAGAAGATAGAGCATGCGGTGAATTATCTGCATGGCAAGGTTTCGGACAGCAATGTGGTTTATGGTGTGAACACAGGCTTCGGTTCGCTGCATAGTGCCCGCATCAAAGGGTCTGACCTTGAGGCCTTACAGGTCAATCTGATACGCTCGCATGCCTGTGGCACGGGCCATCGCATAGGAAAGGACATCATCCGCCTCATGCTCTGCCTCAAGGCAAAGAATATGCTTTATGGCAATAGCGGTGTGC
>JBFYQB010000008.1:0-12728 GCA_041302955.1 Flavobacteriales bacterium | reverse complement strand
GCCTTTGCCTGTGCAACTTCCTGTTCGTTGCGGATGCGCTGTTCTTCTGCTGCTATTGCTTTGGCTTCCTCGGCCTTCTTTGCCTCTTCAGCTGCTTTCGTTGCGGTTTCATTTGCTATACGCTCTTCCTGAGCTGCCTTTGCTTTGGCTTCCTCAGCCTTCTTGGCCTCTTCAGCTGCTTTCGCTGCGGCTTCCTTGGCTATGCGTTCCTCCTCGGCCTTCTTCGCCACCGCCTCCTGAGCCTTACGCGCTTCCTCCGCAGCTTTGGCCTGAGCGACTTCCTGTTCCTTGCGGATACGCTCTTCCTCGGCTGCTTTTGCTTTGGCTTCCTCAGCTTTCTTGGCCTCTTCAGCTGCTTTCGCTGCCGCTTCCTTGGATATGCGTTCCTCCTCGGCCTTCTTTGCCACTGCCTCCTGAGCCTTGCGCGCTTCCTCTGCAGCTTTGGCCTGGGCAACTTCCTGTTCCTTGCGGATACGCTCTTCCTCGGCTGCTTTTGCTTTGGCTTCTTCAGCCTTCTTAGCCTCTTCAGCTGCTTTCGCTGTGACTTCCTTGGCTATGCGCTCCTCCTCGGCCTTCTTCGCCACTGCCTCCTGAGCCTTACGCGCTTCCTCGGCTGCTTTGGCCTGAGCAACTTCCTGTTCCTTACGGATACGCTCTTCCTCGGCTGCTTTTGCTTTGGCTTCCTCAGCCTTCTTGGCCGCTTCAGCTTCTTTCGCTGCCGCTTCCTTCGCTATGCGCTCCTCCTCGGCCTTCTTTGCCACTGCCTCCTGAGCCTTTCGCGCTTCCTCGGCTGCTTTGGCCTGAGCAACTTCCTGTTCCTTGCGGATACGCTCTTCCTCGGCTGCTTTTGCTTTGGCTTCCTCAGCTTTCTTGGCCTCTTCAGCTGCTTTCGCTGTGGCTTCCTTGGCTATGCGTTCCTCCTCGGCTTTCTTAGCTGCGGCCTCCTGTGACTTACGCGCATCCTCCGCAGCTTTGGCCTGCGCTATCATCTTAGCCTCTGCCTCCTTTCGCAAACGCTCTTCATTTATCGCACGATCCTTTTCTGCCTGTTGAGCAGCAATCTGTTGTGCCTTTTGTTCTGAAGCCTGATCTTTACTTATCTGTTCAAGCTGCTTGAATACCTCCACCTCAGCTTTTTGAAACTCCATGGAATAATCCAGGTCATAGTCAAATTCCCCGAATTGCTCGTTGAATTCAACCTTGGCAACAGGATTAACAAATATCGCCTTGTCCAATCCTTCAAGGTCTTGAAAAAGGTCGACCACAAAGTCAAATGACCACGTCATCTGCATATCATCCGGAACCTTGGTATTGAATGCGATTCGCTTGGTGACATATCCAACCTTGTAGACCTCAAGGATATATTCTGAATTGACATCCAGAGGCATTGCAAACTTTCCGGAACTAGGAGTAGTAAAGGCCTGACCCGCTCTGCCATTCTTTAGGAGAGTCAGCTTGACACCCTCCAGATTCTTGCGGTCCTGCTTGATGGAGCCGGAAATGGCGACATGCCTTTCTTGCGCAAGGCCATTACTGGCAAATGCTGCAAAAAAGAGCACAACCAGCAAAAAACTCCTGAAACACACCTTAACAGCTTTATTCAGACCCATAATCATAGGTGATGGAACAAGGAAAAGATTGATACCCTGAACCTGATTTTTTGTTTCATTTTGAGGGACGCAAAACTCATCAAATGGAACCATTATTCCCAATGTCGCAGACGCCTTATTTCAGCTTCTGGGAAATTGAAAGTTACCTGTCAAATGTTGACCTTGTAATAGTGGGCGGTGGTATAGTTGGGTTGACCACCGCTATTCATTGCGCGCTATTGGAACCCAAGCTCAGCATACTGGTTCTGGAAAGGGGAGCATTACCCTCTGGTGCGAGTACCAAAAATGCAGGGTTTGCATGTTTTGGAAGTGCCAGCGAATTATTGGCAGACCTTAAAGTACAATCCCAACATGATGTGTTTGAACGCGTAGCAAAGCGCATTGATGGACTTAGAAGACTCCGCTCGTTACTTGGCGACAAATCCATAGAATACAACGCTTGTGGCGGATTTGAACTATTTGGGCCTCAAGATGAAGCTCTTTTCGCAGCGTGTCATGATTTCATCAGGCGGGCAAACAATGAGTTGGAACCGTTAACCTTATCCAATGAAACCTATGTCATTGAAGATTCGCTCATCAGCAAATTCGGATTCAAAGGCGTGAATCATGTAATATATAATCGTGCAGAGGGGGCCATTCATACTGGAAAAATGATGCTCAGCTTGACATCTAAAGCACGTGAAATGGGTATTTCCATAATAACGGGTTTGGGAATAGAATCGGCTGAGGAAGGCGCAGACAACGTGGGTCTGACATTATCCAACGGATACCAACTGTTATGCAAGCATGTGCATATAGCCACCAATGGATTTGCAAAAGAACTTATGCCAGAAATAGATACACAACCTGCCAGAGCACAAGTGCTGATCACCTCACCCATTATGGACCTTCGGTTCAAAGGCACCTTTCATATGGATGAGGGCTATTATTATTTCCGAAATGTAGGAAACCGGATATTGCTTGGTGGAGGAAGGAATCTGGACTTCAATGGTGAACAAACAACAGTTACAGGGATATCTGAAGTTATCCAATCAAAACTGGAAGACCTGTTGAAACACACAATTGCTCCAAACGCTCAGTACCATATAGAACACAGATGGTCTGGCACCATGGGAATAGGGGGAACTAAAGACACATTGATGGGGCGCAAATCGCCCAATATCACTTATTCCGTTCGAATGGGAGGCATGGGGGTCGCCTTAGGAACACTGGTAGGCGCTGAGTCTGCTGTTATGATACTTGGGAAAAACGTACAAACCAGTTATTAGCAAGTGAATCAATCTTGCTTAACCCATTTCCTGACAACCAGACC
The DNA here is from genome assembly GCA_041302955.1 of Flavobacteriales bacterium. Lineage (GTDB taxonomy): Bacteria > Bacteroidota > Bacteroidia > UBA10329 > UBA10329 > UBA10329. Next base: position 9,806 of record JBFYQB010000008.1, on the reverse strand, counting down.
CTGAGCAGTAGCAAGTCTGATCACATAAATTCCAGAAGCTTGCTCTTGAAGATCAAGTGTGACGGATCCGAATGGGCCTGTAACAGACTTTGAATACACCAACTGTCCTAATGCGGAAAGAACCTCCAATCTGGCATTTTCATGAGTATTCAAAACAAATCCGACATTCAACTGGCCTGATGATGGATTGGGGTATACCATCAAAGAATGCAACTCTTCTGCATCCAGTCCGGTAACATTCAGTGGGCACAGAACTGGGAAAATACCCAGATCGAACTTGCCACTGGAACCAGAATTCCAACCTTGGTCGATTGTATGCCATGTGTTATCACTCCATTTTTCCCAGGAACGCTCAGCATTCCCAGAATTGCCGTCTGTGTTAGTAACAAGACCGATCTGATTACCTGTTGCAAAGGACGAGAAGTCAATTCCCACTGCGTAAGCCCCGCTTAAGGTCACGGCGGTGTTAAATGGCGTATAGTTGATGAACGTAGCCGTATCCACTCTACTAAGCGCAATTGTCCTAGTAGCGAGAACGGTGCCGGGAGCATTATTCGTATTGCCGGCCAAATTGACCCCTGCCCCGTCCATATCATACAGATTGACGGCTATACTACCACCGCCGTTCTGCTTAGCTCCAACCCAATATGCCACACCAACAACTTCGTACGCTCCTGAAGGTGCTTGAAATGCCTGCGCTTTCGCTTTGTCAGCAAAACTATTTGAACCAGCAATGTAACCTCCGCCACTATTCGTGTAGATCACATATCCCGTTGATGCCGAAGCAAACGGATCGTATATCGTGTCGCAAGACGCGGAACCTGATGGCACGCAAAAATTGACGGTTTCAGAAGCTGTGAATGCGGCTCCCGTGTATATGCTCATACCATTCGCATCTCCCAACGAATATGAACCCGTACCATATTGACAACATATGCCATCACTCTCACTGTCTGAAATCGTAAAAGTGTAGCACTGCCCTGAAAGGACGCAAATATCCTGAACGATGAGGGCCGATGCACCAGAAGTATATGGACCTCCAGAGGCCACAACTCCACCACCATTCTGAGCAACCTGCCAAGTGGTCTCAGCCCCATAATTGTCGGTGGTCAATCTAAGTGTGACGTATGTATCGGCATTAACAATTGTGAAGTTTGAACTGCTTGCATTATTTGAGGAATTCTGATCACTCTGTCCATTCGGGAGATTCGTAGACGCATTGAAAACATGAGTGCCAGCCGCAACTGTCATTGTAGGAAGATTAACCGTTGTGGTCTGCGAGGCCCCAAGTGAGCCAGTCCAGCTATATGTCTGTTGATTTGACCCATCCACATTAAACTGAATCTGAACAGACGTAATGGTTGTAGACCCGAAATTCTGCAGTGTGACAATCGGAGTGACAGATGTGGCGCATGTGGCACCCGCTGGCGCTGTTACAGCCGCAATCCCTGCATCCAATGTACTCACAACCGTGCATGGTGCATATGTACCGTTGAGACTATTGACACCTGAATTGGTCGGGTCCAACCATGTGCTAAGATCATCACCGGGATTACTTGACCAGTGATATGACATCTTACCATAAGAATCTGGCTGTGTAGGTGTATTGCAAAATGAGCCGCCACCAGTTAAGGTTCCAACTATTAGGCCAGAACTATTGAACAATGGCGAACCAGACGAGCCCCCTTCAGTGACACCATGACCATTGGCCGTTGCAGCCCACACCACCCTCCAATGCGAACCTGTGGCCGAACCCCAAGCTGTGGTTGTCAGCGCAGATGTGTAAGTGGAAACCTTTTTGCGGCCTCCAGCAGGATGATGGATACCCACACCACTAGAACTGGCAGTGTTCTGCTTGTTCCAACCATTGTAGTATACGTTGTAATTGGCAGGAGGATTTGAATTGAGTTCCAAAAGCAAGAAGTCTGAACCGGTGCTACCTCCTCCATCGTTACTTTCAGCACGCTTGACACATCCTGTCATACTCTGACTCGTAGGCGCGGTGCCCGTTCCACATCCTGGACGCTCGTAATTGAAGTAAAAGATATATTGACCGAAATGGTTGGCAGTTGAATTGTCCCCGCAATGGAGGGCAGAAAGCATGAAATTCCTGCAATTCTGAGCTGTATTGTTCACCATAGATGCAGTACACCAACCTGCACCCTGTGCATCAACCACTTGCATACGAACCACTCCACGCTTTTCATCCTGCCAATTGGAGCCCTCTGGTGTACAATTGATATCAACCTCACATGCCTCGCCACCACGATCATCTTGACCTTCATCATAAACCTCGTCCTCGAGAACATAGCGATAAGCATGGCCCAGATGTGCAATGTTCAAAACGCCTTGTCCAGTCGCATGACCTGGCTCGAAGTACTCCAAGGTTACGGCAGTTCCGTAAACCAACTGTGTCGCATACGAGCCTCCATCCTCATTGTTGACAGCGGTGAAGGCTCCGATATAATGGCTCTTATCATCATTGTAGATGAACAATCTTCCTCCTTGAGGAATGCTGAACTCGTCATAATATAGTGTGACCGCCTGAGCTTGTGCCGTCTCGAGACGTAGACGCCACACTCGGTCGCCATTCTTCAAATTGGTCCATTCGCCAGAATTCTGCAGGTTGAATCCTGCCGGCAATAACTTAGCAAAACGGGGAGCCTTATCACCCAACTGGTCTTGCAGCGCATCCTCTGCTGCCACCTCATCCGGATTGAATCCATATACTCTTACAGATGGTGGCGTCACATCTTTCAGAATCGGAATAGAGAAAGACAATGGTTCTCCGCCAACACTGACCTGTGCCACAGTGATGTAAGGAAAAGTAAAAAGTACAAGACCAAAAAGTAGAATCCTCCTCATTGCAAAATTGTTTGGGTGGCAAGGATATAAACTCCAAGCAAACCGAAATGACCAAAAACAGTTCATTTGGAATAAAAAAAGCCCGATGGTCATATGATAGACCATCGGGCATTCGGATTGCATTCAAAGACCACTATTTGGTCAGAATAAGCTTACGATGTTCGTAAACCTCGTCTCCACTCAGCATTAAAGTATAGGCCCCTTTGGAAATTGAGCGTGTATCAATCTGCACGTTCACCGTGCCCTGCTCAGTTATACTCTTTTCCCAGACAATTTGACCAAGCGTATTGACCAAGGTCATATTCACGGATTTTGAATTGTTCTCAAATCGCACAGTGAAATTCTCAACCGATGGGTTGGGATACACTTGAATATCCGTGGTTTTCAATTCATCCGTACCGACCAGAATGGTGTTGCATCCTTCCATGTAAATATCATCCAAGAAAAGTACGTACTGGTCCAATGCATTATGATGAAATCCAATGTAGACCTGCTGTCCAGCGTAGGTTCCAGCAGGAAGATTCACGGAGCGGTTTCCCCAATCCGTATCATTCAGGGTATTCGGGTCGTTATCTATAACGGTAAATAGCACTGTGGCACTATTAAAGTCTGTAACATCGGTCCCGTTGGTGTTGAGCAACACCTCATAACCATCACGATAAGTCATACTGATGAATGAATGCCTCCATGACAGGTCGGCTCCGTCAGATGGAATAGTTATCGGACCGAAGGTGATCCAATTGTCCGCTGGAACTGTAGCGTCCGTGTGCCAAGAAGTGGCACCCCAGAAGAAATTAGTATCGAGTGGCGCAACTTCCTCATAGAACTGTATCCAATCGGAAGTATAACCTTGATTGGCCAAGGTTGTGGCCACAGCGGCTTGATCGTTATCTATCAATAAGGCTTCAAAAGTGGCCGCATCAGTAGAATTGATCTGAACAATAAACTCACCATCCAGATAAACCAATGAATCGCACGTAGTTGTTCCGCCACCACCATTATCCACCACGGTAATGTAGTTGGTTTTAACCTCTACATCGCTTCCAGTTCCGTTAGTAGCTGTTAACTGAACTGTATACTGCCCTGTAGCAGCGTAGGCGTGTGTCGGGTTCTGTGCACTGGATACACCACCATCCCCAAAAGTCCATGCCCAAGATGTTGGTGAATTTGTACTTAGGTCAGTGAAAGAAACGTTTGCTCCCACATTCACAGTAGTCGGAGTTCCTACAAAATCTGCCACGGGTGCTGCCACCTGCTGGCCATCGCATCCACTTGATGCTATTAATCCAGCACGACCGGCAACACCCTGAAATGAGCTGTAAGTAGTGCTAAGTATTGTGTTCATGTAGGCAGATTGCTGCTGCGTGAACATAGTTGGACATGATGAATAGTCCATGAAATTCTCAACGTTATCAAGGGACCCACAAGAAGTAGCCGTAAGTGGGCAATAGTTGTTGTTGAAGCTTCCAAAGTTAGGGCCATCACAATTTGGTGTATCAGTAAAACCATCATCACTTGAGCAGCTTTCGAAATCACCCCAAGTATGATTCAATCCTAGATAATGGCCCGTTTCATGAGACAATGTGGTTTCTCCTCCACCAACAACCTGATATGCCAACACAGTTCCATCAATCGCCTCAAATTGTGGTCCATAGGAAGGCAGATAAGCAAAGCCCGCAGTGCCACCAGAATTCGGATCAAAGCCTATATCACATATCCAAACATTATAGTAAGAATTGAAGGGCCATGGATTCTTACCACCTGTTGTACTGGACTTCATATCATTTCCAACACTGAAAGAAGTGGTGCTGGTCTGAGTACGGGTGATGCCCGTTGTGGCATTACCCTGCGGGTCGGTCGAAGCCAAACAGAATTGAATCATCGGATTTGCAGCAACATTTTGGAATTGAGCTACTTGAGTATTCAAATAGGATGTTGCGAAATCGTCATTCAAACGATCTAATTGCTGTTGGATAATAGCATCGCTAATATTCTCTGCTCCTATGTTCCAAACCACATGAAATACTATTGGAATTGTGCGCACACCTCCGCGGCTCTCTCCGATGGAGGGATTTTCTGCCAATTGACGCATCAACTGCTCTTGAGCCTGTTTAGTTATGAAAGTGTTTCCTGGATACTCTGCCTCGAGTAACGCCCGATAATCGTCATGTCCGCACCAACGGTTCTGAGACCAAAGAATTGTGGGTAGTGCTGTAAGCACCAAAAGCATCAAGTAAATTTTTTTCATGGGAGAGTTGGGATGATTTGAGGACGCCAAAAATAACACTCGCACGTACCATGCTAGCTACACCTATACCGAAATAGACTGCTGTTTCTATGCAAATGCTGCCAATAAAGGCCTCATGATGCAACCAAAGCGACAATACTTATACAAAGTGAAACATGATAATACGTGAATCTCGTAGGTCGCAGGTTAAATTTGGTCCGAACAAAAACGACAATCATGTTAGTTGAAACCGATCTTTTTGAGCATGTGCAGGTATTGAGAGGACTGCCAGTTGAGCAGCAGGATTTTCTCAGGAGATACGCCCAATACAAGAATTACACTAAGCAAATGATGATCTATGAGCCCGGAGAACCGGCTGAATGGGTTTATTTTGTTATAAAGGGTGTAGTCAGAGTTGGGTCCGTAAGCGAAGATGGCCGCGAATTGGTGAAGAATGTTATTTATGCTGGCGAAATGTTCGGAGAGCTAGGTGTTGCAGGCATTGGGGCTCGACCTGATTATGCTGCCACGTTTAAGGCTGGTGCCGAAGTAATGCGACTGCCGCTTGATGCCATGCGAGAACTAATGGTCCGCAACCCTGAAATTGGGCAACGACTCATACAGAAGCTTGGGGCCAGAGTTGCCAATTCTGAAAAACGCATGGAGCAACTTGTATTCAATGATGCAAGAACACGTATTATTGAATTCTTCCATGAACTGATGAGACTTTCAGGCACAGCGACTGGTGGCGAAATCGTAGTTACACACGGCTTTACGCACCAAGACATGGCCAACATAACAGGCACTTCGCGTCAATTGGTAACTATTATTCTAAATGAGCTGAAAAAGAAGAAAATCCTAACTTTTGACCGTACCACAATCAGGGTCAAGAAGGCATCGGAGCTGGCATAAAATCAGTTCATTTTTCAGATAAAAAGACCGCTCTCAAAAGGCGGTCTTTTCATTTCACATAGTTCATTCGCAGATATCCTGCAGCAACATGGTGGCCTGTGCATTTCCAAGCTCGGCAGCCTTTCGAATATCAATGCAAGCTGAAGACTTATCGCCATTACGGTATTTGGCGACTCCGCGGTCAAAATAGGCGGTGGCATAAGTTGGCAACAACTCAATTGATCGATCGTAATCCAAAATGGCCTTTGCAGTATCGCCATTCTTCTCCAATGCAATTCCTCGATTACGAAATGTCTTGCCATTTTGTGGTTCAAGCATAATCGCCTTATCGAAATCAGCAATTGCAGACTTCAAATCCCCTCTTCGCTCGAAAGCTACCGCGCGGTCAGCATAAGCACTTGAATTGTTCGGCTCAACTGTTATAAGTGCATTAAAGTCTGCAATTGAAAGGGCGAATTCATCATTTGACGCATAAAGCAATGCTCGGAGATAAAGTGCGCGTGCGTAAAGAGGCCTTAAGCCCAAAACTGCATTGTAGTCTGCAAGAGCACCGGCTCGATCTCCTGTTCTGAACCGAATCAGCCCTCGGTTCAACAGTGCACTCACATCGGCAGCATCGATTTCAAGTACCTTTTCCAAATCTTCCAGTGCTGCAGGATGATCACCAGATTTTTCATGCATAACACCTCTATTGAGATAAGCCAAAGCATAATATGCATCAATAGCAATGGCTGCGTCAAGATCGGATAACGCCCCATTCAGATCGTTCATACGTCCTTTTGTCAGCGCCCTCTCAACAAATGCCTCTTTCAACAAGGAATCCATGGAAATGGCCTTGTTCAGTTCTTGCAAAGCGCCAGAAACATCACCTAATTCGAGCTTGGTGCTACCCATTTGGTAATGAGTTTCCGCACTCTGGGCATGGCACATAGCAATGCCTAGCATGCTACAGATGAAAAACAACACGTAGGTGGAGATGTGCATGCCTGCAAAAATGCACTTTTCATCGGAGTTGTGGTGAATGGCTAACTTCGCGGCTTACGTTTCTACCACCATGGCCTTTAGCAGCAAAGAATCTAATGCTCTCATCTTTGGCATACATCCTGTTCTTGAGGCCATTGAGTCGGGCAAGGAACTTGAAAAAGTCTACATTAAAAAAGGACTGACGAGTGATGTAGCCGGCCGCATAAAACGTGAGTTGAGATTGAGGAATGTGCCGCTGCAAGAAGTGCCGCAGGAAAAACTAAACCGATTCACGACAAAGAACCACCAAGGCATAGTAGCCATGGTGTCTCCAATCGAGTATAGCGATATTCTGGAGGTTGTTCAAAGCGCTTTTGATAAAGGGGAAGATCCATTAGTAGTGGTTTTGGACCGTGTTTCTGATGTTGGGAATTTCGGGGCCATTTGTCGCAGTGCTGAATGCGCGGGGACGCATGGCATTCTTGTTCCTGCACGCGGAAGTGCGCAAGTGAATCCGTTTGCTGTTAAGAGTTCAGCTGGAGCTGTATTCAATATCAACATGGGTAGGAGCTATGACCTGAAGCGAACGGTAATGCAACTTCAGGCTTCTGGTCTTCGCATAGTGGCTTGCACTGAGAAGGCAAGTGCTAGCATCTACGACACAAATCTAACAGGCCCTATTGCCCTCGTAATGGGATCGGAGGAGGATGGTGTTTCTCCAGAACTGTTAGCAATGGCTGACGCACAAGTAAAGATTCCAATGGCTGGAGCTACTGGTTCACTCAACGTGTCTGTAGCCACTGGCATACTGCTTTTTGAGCGGTTGAGGCAGTTGCGTGGTAATGGATAGAGTTCATCGCCAGTTGTTGCTGGGACTGATAATCGCTATTGCAGCGGCTCTAAGATTTTACGGATATTGGCGATGGTCGTTCAGCAATGACGAGCTAAGCGCATTATTGCGACTTCAGTTCAATTCGTTCGCATCGCTTATTGAAAATGGAGTTCGCCCCGATGGACATCCAGCAGGCACTCAAGTGTTCCTCTATTATCTGACCAAGTTTTCTGGGGTCAGTGAAACTGTGGTAAGGTTGCCCTTTGTTTTGGCTGGAACGTTAGCTGTTATTTACGTCTACCGCATAGGACGGACCTGGAAGAGCGACAGTACAGGCCTACTCATGGCTGCTTGTTTCGCAACCTTGGAATTCCCATTACTCTATAGTCGTATCGCTCGACCATATGCCCTCGGAATGCTGTTTGCCACAATGGCAATTTATCATTGGGCACGGATAATTCGAGGATCCCAATCATTGAAGGACATGATAGCTCTGGCAGTTACGTTGGCAGCATGCGCGTACACGCACTATTTCTGTGCGCTTACAGCTGCACTTGTAGCTTTCTCAGGGCTATTTATCTTGAAAGGAGAAATTCTTCGGCATTATATGTACGCCCTCGCAGGCGCAATTATCCTGTTTCTTCCACACCTATCAACGACATTGCACCAATTGAGCATAGGCGGTGTGGCATGGGTGGGTATTCCGAGCAATTATTGGCCAATAGAACATGTGAAGTTCGTTTTCAATGATTCAACTTTGGTTCTTGGAGTCATTGGTCTAATTGCAGTAATTGGTCGAATCTCCTCAAAGTCTGATAGCCGGAATTCGCAATGGTCGATTCCATTGCTACTGTTCATGTTGCCAATGGCCATTGGGTTTTTCTATTCGAAATATGCCAGCCCTGTGCTGCAGCATAGTGTGCTCCTATTTTCCTTCCCATTCCTACTGATGTTCCTTTTCAGCAGTTGGAATGATAATCGACCAAATTTCACATCACTAGCGGTATTGTCTATTCTGGCTATGACATTATTCAGTACGTTGTTTCAAAAGCAATTCTTCAAAACAGAGCATTTTGGTGTTTTTAAAGAACTTGCGTCTTCATCTGTAAAATGGAAACATCAATTCGGAAACGATATTCTGTTAATAGCTGATGTAAACCATCCTTACTACCTAGACCATTATTGCAATCAACTTTCTGCCCCGCACATCGGGTTTGACACATATCGAGTGAGTGATGAAGGAGGGCTGTTCAAACTGAAACGACTGATAGAGACCTCAACAGCTAACCATTTGGCGTATGCTTGGAGCACATTAAATCAAACTCCTGAAATAGAGCGTGTGATCAAGGAGAAGTATAGCGAAGTAGTAGCATCAGAAATTCACTTCAACTCTGGAATCCGACTTTTCAAAAAAGGTGCTGTGAATCATAGGGTCATTTCTGCTTTCAATTTCACGAACACTAAAAGTTGGAGCTGTGATTCCGCGATGATATCGACAGTGAATGGAACACCATTGACCACCATCAATTCAGCTTCGCCATATGGTCCCACATTCTCTGCCATGTTAACTGACCTGCGTATCAAGGCCAATGAGAATATCTGTGTTTATATTGAAGCATCAATGCCCCAGAATGGCGGTGACATTCAAATGGTATTTGAACAAAGCAATTCGACAGATGGGGCAATTTGGGAATCGCGCAAGTTCAGTGCACAATTGCCTGCTGGAGAATCCGGCTGGGCAATTTTTGATTTCATGCTTCGGCCAACAGCAGATAATATAGGGCATGTTAAAATCTACCCGTGGTCGGCAAGTGGCGATGAGGCTCTGATAACGCGTATGGAAATACGGGCGGTCACAGGTACTTCAGACCGATAACGAGCGTATCGTCCAACTGGACCAAGCTCCCCTTCCATTCTTTGAATCTTTTTGCAATCAATTCCAACTGTTTTTTCGGGGCAAGTTGGTGGGCTTCAAACAATAAGGACCTAAAGTTGTCGTACTTGAAT
>JBFYQB010000007.1:0-2867 GCA_041302955.1 Flavobacteriales bacterium | reverse complement strand
GCTGCGCTCGAATTGGCCACAAGGTTCACATGTCCGCCTCCGTTGGCACCCACCAGCATCTGACCGATGCCGGCAGCATCATTGGAGTAGATGCGTTGGTTGACGGCCACCTCGGTCTTATGGATGTCGAGGTCATAGACAGGCACTGCGATACCTAATCCCACATTGCCATCGGAATTATTAATGGTCACAAAATCAGTAGCTGCATCTCCACGGATAATGAAGTCATCGTCCACGTTGTTCATCCCTACAAACCACTGCTCGGTGGCATCGCGCTGTATGTTGACACCAGTATATTGATCCGTGCCTTGTTGGTCGATGGTGATTACGGCCGATCCATTGGTAGCTCCTTGCACTTCCAGATTTGATGCAGGCGAAGCAGTGCCGATACCGACACTTCCATTGTCGAATATGGCCCCATCGGTCAGCGTGGTGCCATTCCATTTTGGAACATAATTGGTGGTGGCCGATGACACCTGCGGGTCGGTCTCCGTAACTGTCAGCGCGGTGGCGGCTGTCCATGTGGCCGACCCATTGGCATCAGACACCAAAACTTTTCCAGCGGCCTGGTTGCCATCCACCATGCGGATTTTGCCCACCACATGCAACTTTTCCTGTGGCAAGATGGTAGCGATACCCACATTGCCATCAAAGTTGACCCGCATCCGTTCTACACCATTGGGTTCAAATAGAATACCATCGGCCTGTCCTGTCCTCAGCCTCAATTCGGCAGTACCGGGAAAAAAACCAACTGTGGCAGTATTCGCTCCGTTCTTTTGAAACACCAGTCGGGCATCGTAAAAACTTCCGGGCGATTCTATTTTGACTATAGCGTCCGAAGTGTTACGCACAACGTGCATGATCTCGCCAGGAGCTGCGGTGCCAATCCCCACATTGCCTTGATTGTTGATGGTCATACGGTCGCCTGCTGCTGAGTTACTTGTGGCCGTCCGGAAACGGATTTCTGTTCCGGTGGCGCTTCCATCTGTGCCATTCTCTGCGATCACGTACAACTTATCCGCATTTCCATCAATGCGGAAAGCTGTGGTACCTGAGGTATTGGAGTTTGCCATCATAATGTTGCCATTCGTGCCAATGGCCGTCACATCAGTGCCGCGCAAGGTGCCAGCCACATCGAGTTTTGCACCGGGCGCAGTGATACCGATGCCCACATTGGTGCCGTTGTCGGTAATGATGCCATCTGTTAGCGTAGTACCATTCCACTTGGGAATTTGGTTGGTAGTTGCAGAGCTGACCTGAGGGTCGGTCTCTGTCACGGTCAACGTGTTCGCATTGACCCACGATGCCACACCAGCTCCATTGGTCTGCAATACAAAACCATTGGTGCCAGCTATGGTAGGCATGTCGTAGGCATTGTTCACATTCAATGTGCCGTTGATGCGCAGCTCATCTGTACTGAAATCTCCATAGATGAGTGGAGTGACCGTGTTCGTGTTGTCGATATAAAGCTTGTTGCTTCCAGCTTCATCCTGCCCAGCACGATGACCAAGGAATACGTTTGAGGAACCTTGGTTGAAATAACCAGCATAAAGCCCGAGCGATGTATTGAAACTTCCGGTCGAGTTGGTTTGGAACGCACCTTTACCCACGGCTGTGTTGCCCTGTCCGGTTGTAAGGGCGGTGAGGGTGTTCTCGCCAATGGCAACATTGTCATTCATAGTAGCGTTCGCAAGCGTGTTGGTGCCAATGGCTGTGTTGCCTCCGCCTATGATATTATCCTCCAAGGCATTTGGACCTATACCTATGTTGTTGTTGTTTGAATAGTCGTCATTCACCCCGGTATTCTGCCCCACGAAGATCGATCCACCTGTATTGAGCACTGCCAATCGCCCTTCACTCATTACAAAATGCTCGGTGCCGGCCATGTCGAATCGGATAACGTCCTCATCGGCACTTTCCTCCACCTGGATCTTAGTGTCGTTATCTGCATCAACGATCTTGTTGGGCGAGAGCGTGGATGAGTTCGTCCAAGTACCCGTGCCGTTCGCATCAGAAACAAGCACTCTTCCAGCGGCCTGATTACCGTCAACCATACGAATGTTGCCCACCACATGCAGTTCATCCTGTGGGCTTATAGTGCCAACACCCACATTTCCATCAGCATTGACGCGCATCCGTTCCACACCGTTCGGTTCGAAAAGGATTCCCGTGGCTTGTCCTGTTCTCAGGCGCAGTTCAGCCGTCCCGGGATAGAATCCCACGTTGGCCGTGTTCGCTCCATTCTTTTGGAAAAGAATCCTCGCCTCGTAGCTGCTACCGGGCGATTCTACCTTGATGATGGCATCCGATGTATTCCGTTGAACATGCAAGAGTTCAGTAGGGCCAGAAGTACCAATGCCCACATTGCCATTATTGTTGATGGTCACCCTATCAGTCGCAGCAGTGTTGGCACTGGCTGTTCTCAATCGAATTTCCGTTCCGGTAGCTGGCCCAGTGCCATTGCTCTCAGCAACCATATATAATTTGTCAGCAAAGCCATCTAATCGAAAGTTGGGGTTGTTTGTACCCGTTCCATTAGTGTTCGCTACATAGTAGTCGCCTGTGGTCACCACATTGTTGCCGAACGTAGCGCCTCCGCTGCCATTCAAAGTACCAACGATATCAAGCTTCGCCACGGGCGTTGTGGTGCCTATGCCGATGTTGGTGCCGTTGTCAAACACCTGCCCGTCCACTAAGGTCGTACCGTTCCATTTTGGGATAATGTTGGTGATTGCTGAGCTCACTTGCGGGTCGGTCTCAGTAATAGCCAGCGAACTGGCGGCCGTCCACGTACCCGTTCCATTCACATCAGAGACCAGCACACGGCCGGCGGCCTGATTCCCATCTACCATGCGCAGGTTTCCAAC
>JBFYQB010000006.1:0-17030 GCA_041302955.1 Flavobacteriales bacterium | reverse complement strand
ACATTTCGGAACGTATCTTCCTCTACCATCTGCGCAGAAAGGGGTGGGCCTTCATGGACGACAGCCTGCAAGCTGACCGTTTGCAAGCATGCTTGGACGAAGGTGCGACCTACATCATCAGCACAAGCAGGAAGCTGGAGGCCGATCACGCTTTGCAACCTTATCTGGGAGAGGCGGTTTATGTGAGCGATGAGGTGCGTGCCTATCGCATACACCAGAAAAGGACCAACTGAGCTCAACAAAAGACCCATGCACTAATTGGTGCATGGGGTCTTTGAAGTATTCGGAGCGCTAGGCTCTGCCAAGCAGGCTCAACAATGTTGATCGAACGCGCCAGTAAGATTGTCAGCGATCATATCGGCATTGCGGCCTTCAATGTGATGACGCTCTATGAAATGCACCAATTTACCATTCTTGAACAGGGCAATGCTCGGGCTGCTTGGTGGATAAGGCGCCATGTGCGTACGGGCCTGCTTCACTGCATCCACATCAAAACCTGCGAATACGGTAGTGATACGCGTAGGGCGCTTGGCATGTGCGATGGCCTTCTTCACGGCCGGGCGTGCATTGCCTGCCGCACAACCACACACCGAATTGACCACCACAAGCGTGGTGCCCTCTGATCGGATGGCCGCATCGACCTCTGCGGCTGTGAGCAATTCTTCAAAACCTGCCTTTGTCAGGTCCTGTTTCATCGGGATAACGATCTCTGCTGGATACATGGTGTTCAAACGTTGATTTATGCTGCAAATTTACCGTTTATCAGGAATCATTCTAAATAACTTTGACGCCCATTCTCGTTTGCCATGCGCTACAACTTAAGTGAGATTAAGGCCTTGATAGAAGATAGGCGAACTATCTTTCCGGAGCAGTTCTCCAAGCGGAAGGTGAGCAAGGAGATCCTGAAGGAACTATTGGAGCACGCCAAGTGGGCCCCCACCCACCGCTTTACCCAACCGTGGTCCTTCACGGTGTTCACGGGCGATGGGGTGAAGAAGCTGGCCGACTGGCAGAGCGACACCTATCGACTGGCCGCAGGAAGCTCCTTCTCTGAGGAAAAGTTTGAGAAACTGCGCGACCGCCCACTGCTGGCCTCAGCCATCATAGCGGTTAGCATGAAGCGCGATGGCGAAGAGCGCGACCCGGACCAAGAGGAGGTCGCTTCGGTGGCCATGGCCGTGCAGAACATGATGCTGGTGGCCACTGCCCATGGCATTGGCATCTATTGGGGTACAGGCGGAGTGACGTACACTCAGGCGGTGAAGGATTATCTGGGATTGAAGAAGAATGACCGCTTCATGGGCTTTCTTTACGTGGGATATCCCGAGGGTGAATGGCCCAAGAAAACGCGCAGGAAGCCTCAGGAGTATTATACCACGTGGGTAGAACAGTAGGAATAGGGTATAGGCCGCATCACTTTAGGAACAGTTGACCATGAGATTGAACTCACTTTTTGGCGGCAAAAGCAAAACCGCATCCATGCCTTGGAAACCACTGAAGACCGTTGCAGAACTCGACCAGTTGATGGCCGACAGCGCCACACGCCCCCAACTGCTGTTCAAACACAGCACCCGTTGCAGCATCAGCAGCATGGCCCTTGCCCGGTTGGAGAAGGAATGGAACCTTGAAGGCAAGGTGGATGCATGGTATCTGGACCTCTTGGCCCACAAGAACGTCTCCAATGCCGTTGCAAAATTGCTGAACGTGGAGCACGAATCGCCTCAGGCCATCTTGGTGGTGAATGGAAAAGCCGCCCATGTGGACAGCCATTCGGGCATCACCGTGCGCAACATCGCCAAGGCTATCGCTTAGATATCTGTTGCGGGCTGCAACAAGATGTCCGCGGCATTGTTTTGGTCTTCATGTGCGCTGCGATCACTGTTGGCGCACCCTATCTTCGCGACCTCTTTCAAGCGCCCATGTTCTCTGCCCTGAATCGTGAGGAGATAGCCACAAGGCTACGCTCTGCATCATTTGATCTGTTAGTTATCGGTGGCGGAGTGACCGGAGCGGGAATAGCGCTCGATGCTGCAGAGCGGGGCCTAAAGGTGGCCTTGGTAGAGAAGCAGGATTTTGCTGCGGGTACCAGCAGCCGCAGCACCAAGCTCATCCACGGTGGGCTGCGTTATCTCAAGCAGTTCGAGTTCGCCTTAGTGCGTGAGGTAGGACTGGAACGCGAGATAGTGCACCACAATGCGCCCCATGTGGTAATACCCGAAAAGATGCTCCTCCCTATCATCAAGGGAGGTTCGTTGGGCAGATATTCCGCCTCGGTGGGTCTTTATGTATATGATATGCTGGCGGGAGTGAGGCGCAAGGAGCGCAGGACCATGCTCACCAAGACCGCAACAGCTGCACGCGAGCCGCTGTTGCAGCAGGAAGGCCTGCAGGCCGGTGCGTTGTATTGGGAGTATCGAAGCGATGATGCCCGCCTCGTCACCGAGCTGGCCAAGACCGCGGTAGCCAAGGGCGCTACTTTGCTCAACTATTGCCAACTGGACGAACTGCTACTCACCGATGACGTTATCGCTGGTGGAAAGGTCACCGACCTTATTAGCAGCCGATCGTTCCCCATCTCGGCCAAAAAGGTGGTCAACGCGGCAGGCCCTTGGGTTGATGCCGTTCGTTCCAAGGCCGAAGTTGTTAAAGGCAAACGCTTGCACCTAACCAAGGGTGTGCATCTCGTGTTCGACCATGCGCGGCTGCCCATCCGCCAGGCGCTCTACTTCGATGTGGAGGACGGCCGGATGATATTCGCCATTCCACGCGAAGGCTGCACCTATGTGGGCACTACGGATACGAACTATACCGATGCCTTGGAGCGCCCGCGCGTTTCCCGTGCCGATGTGGACTATGTATTGAAAGCCACCAACCGCATGTTTGATATTGCACCACTCACCGTGGCCGATATACGCAGCACATGGGCGGGTCTGCGTCCGCTCATCCATGAGGACGGACGTTCGCCTTCTGAACTTTCGCGCAAGGACGAGATATTCGTTTCCCATCAGGGCCTCATCAGCATTGCGGGCGGCAAGCTCACTGGTTTCCGCAAGATGGCCGAGCGCACTGTGGACCTATGCCTGCGTAAGTTGGAAAAGGAAGGGCAGGCCGACTTCGTGGCCTGCGCCACTCATGACCTTATCCTCTCTGGTGGCGAAGTGAAGCATGTTCAAGGCTTCCTCCATGGGCTGCGCGATGAGGTGAAACTCTATTTCGGCACCACACTGCTGCAACAACTCTACTATCGTTACGGCAGTAATGCCGAATCCATCATTCAGACCGCCATGGGCCGCGAGGGCTCGCCTATTACAGCGCTGCTTCTTGCTGAACTGGAGTATGCCGTGCATCACGAGATGGTATGCGAGCTCAGCGATTTTCTCGTCCGTAGGACTGGCCGGCTCTATTTTGCCAAAGCAGAGGCCGACCACTATGCCGAACTGCTGAATCGCGAACTGGCCGAACTGTTGGGCTGGGACGAAGAGACCGCCCTCCGCTCGCTTACAACCTACCGCAAGGAGAGCACTTCAGTGCTCGAGTTCATATGACCTGTCTCTTATTGAGGCCGTAATTTGGGATGGCTCCCGATCAATTTGGGGTAGTAAGAAGTCGTAACGGGCAATGCTTGTGTAAAACCCGCCTTAGTTAGAGATTCGGTCTCGTTGATCAGAAGATCGGTTAGTCTAACTGGAAATTCAGTTTCGCTGATCAAACAAGGCGTTTGTCTAACTTGGAAAGGCAAAGGATGCACAGCACGATAGAATCTGTCTTCTTGCCGGTAGCAAAACAACAATATGCCACAGGAGTTTATACCTGAATTAGCTTTGAATACGCAGTGGGTTGCATGTATCAGAGGAACTCCGCAAATATTCATTCTACCAACCGATGATACTTGAACAAGATGTTGGGTTAGCCGATCCTACCAGACCTTACTTTCTGATATAACTTCGAATAGCCCAATTGGGCCGCATGTTTGGAAGCACAGTGTGCCAATTAGCATCTCCCTTTCCTCCCAACCCATGCAGGAATTGATATTTTTGCCAATGATTCACACAAAGGGAACTATGCTTAAAGAACTGAAGGGTCTTGTATCGTTAACGTTGCTGATGGGGGCCATGGTATCCTGCACATCAACAGACCAACCGACCGAACAGCCCGCTGAAGCCGCACCAGCGGAGGAGATGGACCTTACGGCAGCCGATAATATGATACGGCAACTGCCATCGCCTATCGAGATGGCCATTCTGGTAAAGCACTCGGGCGGGGAATACAATGCATCGCTGCTCAACCCTATTCAGAACATAGACCGCTATGCCACTACTGGCAAGAAGACCATGAACATGGGTGTCTACAGTTCGGATGTGGGCTACACCAGCCTTTACAAACAGACCCAGGAGACCGTTTTTTACCTCAACAATCTCCGAAAACTGTCGGATGCCATCGGGCTGTCGGATGCGTTTGACAAGTCCATCTTCGAACGGGTTGAGGCCAATATTGACCATCGTGATTCGCTATTGCAGATACTCAGTGGAGCCTATGATGCGTCAAACGAATACCTGAAGATGAACGACCGTATGAACACCTCGCTGCTCATGCTTGCCGGTGGATGGGTGGAGACCATGTATCTGGCCTCCAACCTTGGCGCTACAGGTGGCAGGCCGAACGAGGACATTGCCGGACGCGTGGCACAGCAGGACCTGGTGCTCAAAAAAATCATCGGGGCCATGAAGCTGATACCCGGTGACCCGTTGGTGGCCGAATTCTCAAAGAAGCTCGAAGAACTGTCGGTGCTGCTGGTTGCCGCAGAACTTACCTCTGGCACAGAAGAGAACCTTAAGGTGGACATGGCGAAGATGGAGAAGGTATTCGCCAAGATCGATGAAATAAGGGCGTGGGTCGTTTCCTGATAAGTTTCGGGCTCCTCGTAGCCTCGGTGTTGGCTTGTCATGTGCAGGCTGCGCATGCCCAACAGTTCGACTGGGCGAATGAGGCCGGTGGTCTTGGCCTCGATGCTGGTAGGGCAGTGGCCACAGATTCCGAAGGCAATGTGGTGATGGCAGGGTCGTTCTCGGGCGTGGCCACTTTCGGAGATACCGTCCTCTATGGGCTTGGTGGTCCGGATGCCTTCATAGGAAAGTACACCCCCGATGGACAACAGTTGTGGATACGGGCCATCAGTGGTCCGTCCGAAGATCTGGCACGGGGAGTGACGACCGACCATCTGGGCAACATTTTCGTCACTGGCCATTTCACTACTAGCGCCTTTTTTTTGCTCAATGAGACCGACACAGTGGAACTGGTGTCTGAGGGTGGGCAGGATGTGTTCATTGCCAAGTATGATGCAAGTGGCGAGCTCCTTTGGGCACGTAGAGCTGGCGGAACAGAAGATGATACCGGTGCAGACATTGTGTGGCATCAGGACGGTAAGCTGTTGGTGTCTGGAGGCTTTCAAGGCCGAGCCACCTTTGCAAATGTGTCGATGCTGGCCACAGGGCTCACCGACATCTTCTTGCTATCCATGGATGGCAATGGCAACGCGCTATGGGTGAAACGCGGAGGTGGCCCACAGCACGATGTGGCCGCAAGTGTGGCCTACGACAGGGTAAGCGGTGATATCTACATAACGGGCGACTTCTTCGGCTCTGCCGTATTTGGCTCCACTACCATCTATGCAGCTGGTAGTTCGGACATGTACCTTGCCAAGTATGACCTCACAGGCGAACTGCTGTGGGTAACAGGCAACGGTAGCACTAATCTTGATGTCGCCACCAAGGTGGGGTGCGACCTACAAGGGCATGTGTATGTGGCGGGGCAGTATCAAGGCACTACGGAGTTCGGGCCATATACCGTCACATCAAGAGGATATAACGATGTGTTCGTGGCCAAGTTTGATGGCAATGGCAATGTGGTATGGCTGCGATCCATGGGTGGGTATAACCTTGAAACATGTCAAGGCATGGCTGTGGATTGGGATGGCACCACCTACACCACAGGCATGTACGACTCGCGCCTCGTGTGCGATCAGGACACCTTGGAGGGCGAGGACTACGACATCTTCATCACCTGCCTCGAACCATCGGGCCATACGCGCTATCTGAAAGGGGCCGGTGCCGGAAGTGCCGATATTCCCATGGGCATCTGTTTCGGACAGGGTCAGAGTCTGTTCCTCACGGGGTTCTTCTACTTCTTTGCAGATTTCGACAATGTGACCATCGGCAATGCGCTCAACGGGGACATCTTTTTAACCCGCCTTACAGACATTGTGGGCATCGATCAACCGGATGCGCCCAAACCATCCACCTGTGCCAGCTTCAACGCGGCCGACAAGACTATCCATTTGGATTGTGGTCTGACAGGACCATGGCAGGTGATCGATCTTTCAGGCAAGGTCATCATGCAGGGCAGTGCTCATGTCTCCCGCGTTCCGCTTGATGGATTGCCTAAAGGCTACTACCTGTTCGCCATGGTCGGTAATGCCCGCAATGGGGTCTTACCCTTCGTAGCGTTTTGACTGTGGTGGTGCGTATTTGGAACTTGGCGCTGCTACTGTTCCTTTACTTCACATCTGCTGCACAAGTGCGTCCTATCCCCGAAGGTCATGCGCACAATGACTACTGGCATTTTCGTCCGCTCGTCCAAGCGCTCAACAATGGCTTCATGAGTGTGGAGGCCGATGTTCACCTGCTGAAAGGGGATATGCTGGTCAATCATGAGGCTTTTTTTACCCGCAAGGGGCGCACACTGGAGAAGTTATATCTGCAGCCTCTGTTCGATAGGGCCGAGGCCAACGGATTCAAGAGTGTTTACGCAGGTGGCCCTCCGGAATTCGTGCTTTATATTGACATCAAACAGGGCTGTCCTGCCATCTGCGACACGCTGATATCCCACTTGAAAGCGTATGAACAGATGCTCACTGTTTGGGAAAATGGCATAAAACAACAAGGAGCGGTCAGCATCATCATCGGTGCCTGTGGGCGCGAGGAGGAATGGCTTACAACCGATAGACGCTGGTTCTACTTTGATGCCAACTTCAGCGCATTAGGTGGAAAGTATCCTGCAGACGTTGTTCCCCGCTTGAGTTCAAGTTTGAACACCTACACCGATTGGCGGGGCATAGGAACCATGGACAGCGATGAGAGCGAGAGGCTTCGTATTGCCATTGCCACAGCCAAGGCCGAAGGTCGCAAGGTCAGGTTCTGGGCAGCCAGCAACAGGCCCAAGGTGTGGGAGATGCTCTTGAATGAGGGTGCCGACCTTATTAATGTGGACAGGTTGAAGCGCTTCCGTAAATTCATGGCAAAGCGGTCTGAACGCCAAGTTATAGATCACTAGACCGTTCAATTGCGGATGCCAATGGCAGCCAGGGTGCGGTCTATCTGTCCGATATGTCGTGTCATGTGGCCGTGCATGAAGCTTGTGCTTTGCTCCAGATTCAGTTTGCCAGCAAACGGATGTTTGAAGAGGTCATGCCCGATCAATTTGGGGTCGATGGTAGCGTATTCCTTGCGCAAAGCTGCCCTCACGTTGTCCCACTGCAGAATCGCCTCGGCATAGCTTAGATCGGTGCCTTTGTCCAACTGTGCCACTTTGGGTGCTTTGAACTTTATCGGCAAAGCAATGGCCACATTCAAGAGGACCTTTCGCATCCCCGACATCATGTTTGCCTTCTGGTGGCCTCCAACCTCCAATTTTTTGCGCAGATAATTGAGTGTTCCGGTCTCGGCTTTCACAAGGTGGGCTATCACTTCCACCACCGACCATGCCTCGGGCGCTGGCTTCTTTATCAGCATATCGGTTGGAATTACGTCCAATCGTTTGATCAATGCATGGCGTTCGGCCTCCATTGCATCAAATGCTTTCAACAATCTATCTCTCATGGTGCTAAAGTATGTCGGGTAAATGGGGTATTCATTTTCAGGCCGTTCCAAAAGAACCATTGCTTGAAGCGTTCATATTCTGGGCCATGTTGTGCCAACCAAGGCAACAGCGCATCTTTATCTCCTTCGCCCAGAATTAGGGCAACATAAAGTTCCATGATTCCTTGGCGTTCATGTTCTCGCCACATCGTTGTCAGCGGGTCATTGGAACTATGATGTCGAGCAAAGCAATTCCGCATGGCCGATTGCATAGCGATCATATCAGGTGTGCTGTTGCTACGGCATTTCGTCATCACTTGGGCTACAGCCAGTTCCAATTTGTCAGCGCCAGGGGTCCACTTTTCGGAGAATATCCTCTCGGCATTGCGGATCACCTGTTCGGCCATTTCGCGTTTCATCATGGAGTTGTCACTCAGATTGAGAAACATCTCACCATACCACCATGCCCATAACGCTTCGTCAATGCTATCCATGATGCGCGCAGCAAGGAAATAATTGTCAGCAAACGCAGGAGCATTGCGCAGTCCCAGCTCGCATACTCCGAGTCCTTCGGCCACACTGTCTTTGCTTATGAAGTAGGAAGCAAGCGCATGATAGAGCTGTCCATTCTCAGGAAAACGATGAATTCCATAACGATAGGTCTCTTCTTCCTGCTGGGGTCTCTTGATGCTGTCATAGCACCTGGCAAGCAGCAGATAAAGTTCGGCAGTGGCTGCAGTATGGTACTGGAGGGGAAACAGGAATTTCTCCGCCTTAGCAGGTTTGCCGGCCAGCATGTATGCTCTGCCTATCTCAAACGGATAATCGAACTCAGCAGGATGGGCGTTCCGTGCTTTCGACAGGAGCTTGATACCCTCATCGTACTCTCCTTGGTCCACAAGGGCTATTCCTTCAACACCAAGTTGACGCGCCTGTTCCGAACGCTGAGCACTGGCCATGGTAGGAATCAGCACACACCAGATGACCAAGAACCAATTTCGCATAGGAGCAAAGATAAAAGGGCCGAGGTGTTTGCCCCGGCCCTTCTCTTTTCATTTATGATTATCTGCTGGCAGTAGCTTTCGGCTTGTTACCCCACTTCTTTTGAGCAGGACGGCCACCTCCACCTTGCTGTTGGCCTCGATGTCCTTGCGGACGTGCGCCACGGGGTTTCTGCACCAGTTCATCCGATGGTTCGGTCTGCATCATCGGGAAAGGATGACCTTCCACAACAGGCACTGTGCGGCCTATCAGCTTTTGAATATCTTTCAGATAAGGTATCTCGTCAAACATGCAGAACGAGATGGCGATGCCGCTCGCTCCTGCACGGCCTGTGCGGCCAATGCGGTGCACGTAGGTCTCAGCGATATTCGGCAGGTCGTAGTTGAACACGTGCGACAGGTCGTCCACATCAATGCCACGGGCTGCGATGTCGGTTGCCACCAGCACACGGGTCTTCCCTTCTTTGAAGTTGCTCAAAGCACGCTGACGCGCATTCTGCGCCTTGTTGCCATGGATGGCCTCTGTCTTGATACCTGCTTTGGTCAGTTCTTTGGTCACGCGGTCGGCACCGTGCTTAGTGCGTGAAAACACGAGCGCAGAGGTGATGGAGGAATCCTCCAGCAGCATCTCAAGCAGTTTTCCTTTATTGTTTTTGTCCACAAAATAGACGGACTGCACCACTGTATCGGCAGTGCTCGACACGGGAGTGACCTCCACCTTGGCAGGATTACGCAGGATGGTATCTGCAAGCTTGCTGATAACAGGCGGCATGGTGGCCGAGAAGAACAGCGACTGACGCTCTTTGGGCAACACGGCAATGATGCGTTTCACATCGTGTACAAACCCCATGTCGAGCATGCGGTCGGCCTCGTCAAGCACAAAGAACTCCAGATCACGCAGGCTTACAAACCCTTGATCCATAAGGTCGAGTAGACGGCCGGGCGTTGCCACCAGGATATCAATACCACGACCCAGCGCATCGGTCTGTGCTCGTTGGGTAACACCACCAAAGATTACAGTGCTGCGCAGTCCCGTGTGGCGACCATAGGCCACAAGGCTTTCCTGAATCTGGATGGCGAGTTCGCGTGTTGGCGTGATAATGAGGCCACGGATGCGCTTCTTGCCCTGCGCGGTCTGTGGTTTGTTGTAAAGCAACTGCAACATGGGAAGCGAGAACGCTGCGGTCTTTCCTGTTCCCGTTTGGGCGCAACCGAGCAGGTCGCGACCATTGAGCACCAAGGGTATTGCTTGTTGTTGGATAGGAGTGGGCGTTACATAGCCTTCATCTTGGAGCGCCTTTGCAAGCGGCTCGATCAGATTCAATTCTTTAAATGTCATTGGATTGTTTTTCCGCGTCAGACCCTTGTAACGCGTTCATGAAAGGGTCGCATGCCGTAAAAAGGCAATTACGCTCTTCCTGTCATGCCGATGCAAAGTGCATCATTGGGCGCAAAGATAGGCTTTAATTCTGCGAAGCGGATTCCATGCTTTCGCGATGACTTTTATCTGATTACCGTAACGGTCCCAACCTGATAGAAGGTACCATCACTTTCTTGACCTTCCCAGACCGTGGCGTTGGTAAATAGTCCGTCTATTTTCCACACATATGCTCCTTGCGGAACAGGCTCCCCATTGTAATGGCCGTTCCAACCTTCGGCTGGAGAACCGTTCTCGAGTTTGGTGCTCTCCCAGATCTTGTTGCCCCACTCATCAAAAATGACACAGCGATAGCTGCCAAGTCCTCGTCCTTTTGGAAGGAAGACACTTGCCTGCGGGTCGGGATCTCCCACAACCATCGCATTGGGAACAAACATTGTCCCAAAAAACTCTACCGGCACATAGCGGCTGATCGTATCTACACAACCGTTGGCATCAACAATGGCCAAGGTCACCAGTTTGCTTCCGTAAAAATCATACTGATGAGATGCAGGAGAGTTTGTTGATGTTCCACCATCGCCAAAGTCCCAAGTATTGGAAACGTAAGGTGTGGAGGTATTGAAGAAGGCTATGGTGCCTTCGGTTATTGGATCCGTAACAGGCACATACTCAAAGTCGGCCACGGGATTGCCCCACACCGTAACGATGTCGTTATAGACGATGGTATCAGCACATCCACCAACTCCTTGCGCGATAAGTGTTATCGAGTAATTCCCAGGATTCTCGAAAATGTGGGTCGGATTGATATTGACCGATCCGTCTACGTCATCAAAATCCCAATCATAGCTCAGGCCGTTCAGTGATGTGTTCTCAAAATCGACTGGCCATGGCTGACACCCTACAGGAGTGGACCACGTGAAATTGGCTACCACAGTAGGAAAAACTTGAAAAACCTGTGAACTTGAATCCTGACAACCGAATTGATTTGTCGCGAGCAACTGAACATTAAACGCACCAATGGTATCAAATACTGTGGTTGCATTGATAGAAGTAGCGCTTGCGCCATTAGAGAAGGTCCAGTACAATTCGAAAGCTCCTGTCGATTGACTTAAGAAATTGACCGCGGCAGGAACGAAACACGACTGTGTTGCTGTCATGGTGAAATCACTCACGGGAAGAGGGCGCACATTCACCGACCCTGAAGACTGTGCTATGCATCCATTGTTGCTCTCGACCGTGAGGGAATACACATAGGCTAGCGCATCGGAAAAAAGATGCGTTGGATTCTGTTCTGTGCTTGTATTGCCATCACCAAAGTCCCAGATCCATTCATCGATAGAGCCAATAGGAACTACGGAAGAATCCAAGAAGAAAACTTCTTCGCCAAGACACACATCCTGAACAACAGCAAGCGGCAAGGGCAGCGGGAACACGGTAACAGGTTTGATTGCCGTATCTGTGCAGCCACCAACTGCAGTAACGATCAATGTGACGTTGTAAATGGAATCTTCAGAATAGACCACATTCGGATTCTGAGATACGGAGGTGGCCCCATTACCAAAGGCCCATTGCCATGCACTCACTGCGCCATTTGGCACAGTAGTGAAGTCGGTAAAAATAGTGGGCTGAAACAGGCACGTATCGTTAGCGTTGAAGTCTGCTATAGGTGCAGGATTTACCACCAATGAGCCTGTTGCAGTATCTGCACAACCGATATTGCTGACCACCACCAATGAAATGTCGTAGGTGCCTGCTGAAGGATATGTAACTGTAGGGTTGGTGTCGGTGCTAAGCGTGCCATCCAGATCCCAACTCCAACTGATAATACTGTCTGGCCCCGATAGGGTAGAAGCATCAGTGAATTCCGAAAGGCTTCCAAAGCAGATGTCAGCGTCAGTGAATGCGGCAATCGGGGACGGATTCACAAAGACCACTACGGTGTCCGTATTCTGGCAGGCCAACAATTGCACTGTGACCACATAGGTTGTGGTCACATTCGGGGAGGCAATAGGGCTGGCCGAGTTCGGGTCTGATAATCCAATAGGAGGAGACCACGTATAACTGTCTCCGCCCGATGCTCCAAGCTGCACCGTTTGATTATCACAGATGGTCACATCCTGCCCGGCCTCCACTCCCAAGGGAGCAACATAGAGTGTATCGGCTGATTGATAAGTGAATGTGCAACCATTGGCATCGCGAAGAATAAGCGTTGGTATGTAGGAGCCGATCTGCGTGTAAGAATGTGTTGCTGTTGCTCCACTTCCTAAGGCGCCATCGCCAAAATCCCAAGTATATGACGTGGCATTCGCGGCATCAGATACATAGGTCACCTCATATGGAGGGCAACCGATCGTGTCTGGGAAAAAGGAGAACTCACCCGAAGGCCCAGAAAGTTCAATAAGGTTAGGCATCAACAGCGTATCAGTGCATCCATTGGCATTAGTCACGATAAGACGAACAGTGTAGATGCCCGATTGTGTATAAATGTGTGATGGATTTTGAATCGTGGATGTGCTTCCATTTCCAAAATCCCATTGCCATGATATAGCGTCTGCGCTTGCATCGGTAAATGATACCAGTAGTGGAGGGCAGAAGGCAAACGTGGGAAAGGCCGTGAAATCAGCGTCAGGGTGAGCGATATTTATCAGTCCAACCTCTGTTGTGGTGCTGTCACAGCCATTCGCATTTACGGCTGTTAGTGACACAGAATAGGTGCCAAGAGCTGTATAAATATGTTCCGGATCAGATTCTGTTGATGTGGTCCCATCACCAAAATCCCAAATAAGGCTAACCGCGTCCGAAGAGGATTGATTCGTGAACTCGAACACATCACCAATACAGCCAACATTAGTATTGACCACAAAATCTGGTGTAGGATGCGACACGAAGTCTACGGCATCAGCAATCGTGAGGGTATTGATGCAACCTGCATTGTCCGTTGTGGTAAGGGTTACGTCATATCCGCCAGAACCAGCGTATACATGACTCGGATTCTGCGCTGTTCCTGTGCCACCATCACCAAAATTCCACGCCCATGAAACGATGGTGCCTACTGGCGTTGTCAGATCGCTGAACTCAACCGTCAGGTTATCGCATCCATAAGTGGTATCAACTTCAAAATTGACCACAGCTCCAGTGGTGGTGATCAATGCGGGATTGATGACGGTATCGAGGCATCCATTTATATCTGTCACCACCAAGCGTACGTCATAGGTGCCAATTTCACTGAAAGTGCGATTAGGGTTCTGGGTTGATGCGGAAGATGCCCCACCATTGAAATTCCACTGCCAAGAGATAGCGTCAGTTGAATTATCTGTGAAACTGACAACCAAAGGTGCACAACCTTCGGTGATAGATGGGGTGAAATCGGCATTCAGCTGCGTTACATAGACAGTATCACGGTCTGTATCTGTGCAACCAGAATTATTATTGGTAACAGTAAGATCTACAAAATAGGTACCTGGACCTGCATAGGTGTACGTGATCGCATTGTCGGTGGCATTTAAAGAGCCATCACCAAAACTCCACTCAAACGTGTCATCTCCGATGGAGTTGTTGGTGAAAGTGAACGTATTGGGGTCAGCACAATCAAAATCCACAACAGTACGCGCGATTGGCGGAGAAACGTAGATCATGTTCTCGGCTACGATCGTATCTGTACAGCCATTGTTCAGCGCTATCAAAGTGATGCTGAAAAATCCTGTGTCTTGATAATTGTGAACAGGATTCTCCAGCACATCCGTGGTCTCATCCCCAAAATCCCAGAACCAATCTGTTGCACCAGTAGACAGGTTGGTAAACTGAAATTCTCCAGGGCAGATGATAGTTGGTGTCCGGTCAAAATCTGCTACAGGAGGCGTGTATACAAAGATGTAATTGGAGCGGACCAATGTATCCGAGCAACCAAGAGCATTCTCAATAATAAGTGTCACGCTATACCTTCCGGTATCGGCATAAGTATAAGTGGGGTTGGGCAGTGTAGAAGTGCCACCATCACCAAAATCCCATTCATAGCTGGTTATCGTAGTGGCCGAGGTGCTTAGATCCGTGAAGTTCACTACCAAAGGCTGACAGAATCCGAAGACATCAGGCAAAAAATCTGCGGCAGTTTCGGTAATGTTGATAGTGGTTGTCTGGGTGGTGCTGCAACCTTGGGCATTTTCCGCGGTAAGACCGACAGTAAATACCCCATTGGTAGTGTAGGTGTGCGAAGGATCTGATAGCGTTGAGGTTGCGCCATCACCGAAATCCCATGTGTAGGAAAGCCCGGCACCAACGGAGTTATTATCAAAATTGACTGCAAATGGAGTTTCGCATCCCGCGGTTCTGTCTGGAGTGAAGGCTACGAATGGAATGCTGCCAACGGTGATATAGCTGGTTTTCACTTCTGTTCCTTGACATGACCCAGCGTAGAATGCGGTCAATGTAACGGTGTAATTGCCTGGAGATGTATACAGATGTGATGGGTTCTGCAATGTTGAAGTGGCTCCATCACCAAAATCCCACAACCACGAAGTTGGTGCGGGAGTGCTCAGGTCGGTGAACTGAAGTGGAGTGCCGAGACATCCCACAGGAACGGGAACCGAGAAGTCGATGTCCACATTCTCAACAATGGTGATGTAGTCGTTTATCTCTTCAGTGATGGCACAGCCAAGTTGATCGGTTACAGTAAGACTCACATCAAACACTCCTTCTATACCATAGGGATGCACAGGGGCGATAGCGGTAGAAGTATTGCCATCTCCAAAGTCCCACAGGTACGAAAGCGCCCCTGTGCCTCCAAACGACAGATTGGCGAACGTAACGTCCACTGGAGGGATACATCCCACCAAAGGCGTGGCATCGAAAGCTGCAAATGGCCGGTTGCTGTTGGATGTGATCAGGTTAGGGATGGTCAGATTACTGGCACAGCCATTCGCATCAATCAGAAGTAGTGTAACACCAAAAGACCCTGCGGTGGTATAGGTATGCACAGGATTCTGAGAGGTAGAAGTTCCTCCATCACCAAAATCCCAAGACCATGAAGCGATCGGAGAATCACCAGGTATGGAAGCGTCCGTGAAATTAACCGGAAATGGGAAGCACCCTGTATTCTGTGACACAGTGATGTCAGGTGCTGGAGGGGTGAAAACAGTGATAAATGCAGTTTTGACCTCTGTATCTGTGCCACCAGGGCCTGTTACTGTTAGCGTAACGGTATAGGTGCCAGGGTTGATATAGCTGGCAGAAGGATTTTGGGCGGTGGAATTGTTGCCATTCCCCAAATTCCATTGGTAGGTCAATCCAGTACCAGTGCTCTGATTCTGAAAGTTGACGATAAGCGGGCTGCAACCAGATGTCAGTGGAGCGCTGAAATCAGCGTTTACCTGAGCAATGGACATGTTCGACCAGACAACAAACGTCAAGAAGAGTAATATCAGGGGCAAGCGATAGGCGAAAAATCTCATCATAGGAAGATACAGCGGCAGCATACGCGACCAAAGGCTTAAAGTTCCTTTGCTGCAAAGAAAGCCATAGCGTTTGACACCTTTCATTCGTTGGTTACATTTGATGGCCGAATCTGATGTCAAGAATAGCCTTTCTCATAGCAGTATGCATCTCATGGAGCGTTTTGAGCGCCAATGCCCAACTTGTTGACGGTATCATTGGGGTGAAACGTACCAAGGTGCAACAGTTGCTCCGTCCTTATCATATCTTGGATTATCAGAAAGACCGAGTTGTCTATGCGTTCTCCAAGGGTGTCCGACAGACGGTCGTGTACCAAAATGACACATGTAAGGGATTTTTCTGGGCTGTCAATCCCGAACAACTAGGGGCTTTCATAAGCACGATGCAAAAATCCGGGTATCAGATGGATGCCGACAGCACATTCACCAAAGGCGGCATCTGGGTGCTTACCGAGCGTCTGGATTCGGGCAAGGCGACACTCTTCACTGCCATGCAGGATAAGGCAACTTCCATAGCTGCGAATAATCTGTTAGCGAATGATGCTGCAGGTAGGCCGGACATGAAGCGTAAAGGCCCCGTCTATGTGGAACTTCCGCTGATGCAACAGGAGGTTCTAGCAGAGAAACGAGATACGATACGTGTAGCAAAAGACCCGACACGTAATTGGGTAGGTGGCACTTCCACATCTGTGAATATTCTTGGATGGGACAAGTGATCTGAAGAAATCTCTTCGATATGAACTGGGTGATCTGTCCAATGATCCCAGACCTATTGATCACCAGATAATTGTTGCAATAGATGAGAAAGAAGATAATGCTGCTTGGCAGCGGTGAGTTAGGCAAAGAACTGGTCATAGCCCTTCAACGCCTTGGACAATATGTGATAGCAGTAGACAGTTACCCGAGCGCGCCCGCCATGCAAGTGGCCCACGAGCACGAAGTGATCAATATGCTTGACGGGAATGCGCTTGATGCTATTGTTGCCAAGCATGCACCAGATCTTATTGTGCCAGAGATCGAGGCCATCCGCACGGAGCGTTTCTATGCTTATGAGTTGTTGGGAATACAGGTTGTTCCCAGCGCAAAAGCAGCGAATTTCACCATGAACAGAAAGGCGATCAGAGACCTTGCAGCGAAAGAACTGGGGCTCCGTACAGCCAGTTATAGATATGCAACTAGTGCCGAAGAGCTTCGAATTGCGGTTGTTGAAGTCGGATTACCATGCGTTGTTAAACCTTTGATGTCATCCTCTGGAAAGGGGCAGTCGGTAATCCGCAGTGGTGGTGATGTGCAAGCAGCATGGGATTATGCCAATGCAGGCTCCCGTGGTGATCTGGTCGAAGTTATCGTA
>JBFYQB010000005.1:0-6926 GCA_041302955.1 Flavobacteriales bacterium | reverse complement strand
CCCGATCAGGAAAAGATGGTCGCGGTGCTGGGCGAAACTTCCCTCAGTGTTGATCAGCTTGCCGGCCGATCGGGCATGAGCATGAGCAAAGTTTCGGCCTTGTTGCTGGAAATGGAGTTTGAGGGCATCGTCAGAAGTCTTCCCGGAAAAGTATATCAGTTGATCTGACCTTTTCCTTCCAGCACTTCCAGGGCCTTCTTCACTTCGGCATCATCGGCATTGATGATGGGGAAATAGCCATCACCATTCCAAAGGCTGCGGGCTATCAGGGCGCGTAGATTGCGCACAATGCCACGTTTGGCATGTTGCAATTGGACGGGAGTAGCTTTCACATCACGTTTTTCGCCCAAGGCAACAAGACGGGCAAATTCACCATCGGTGATCTTGAATTTTGACATATACTCACTCACCGATGCATAGGCCTTCAATTCTTTCTGGCGCTCAGTGGATAGCTCCAGTGCAAATTCACGGATAAGGCCGATGCTTAGTAGCCTATTGTGATACGGAGAATAATCTGTGGTGTCGAGTGGCACGAACACATCGGGCATGATGCCGCCACCGCCATAGACCACCTTGCCGCCCTTGGTCACAAATCGGTCTTCAGTGTTCACCTTCATGCTGTCTGCTTCATAGAGTTCGCCATGTTCCAAACGGTCGTAGAAATCTCCATAGTAATCCTCGTCCTTGGAATAGGGTTTTTGGATGCATCTGCCCGTTGGGGTATAATAGCGGGCTATCGTCAGGCGCACTGCAGAGCCATCTGGCAGGTCTGCCTGCTCCTGTACCAGTCCTTTGCCAAATGATCTTCGGCCTATAATGGTTCCGCGATCATTGTCTTGAATGGCTCCAGCCACTATCTCGCTGGCCGATGCCGAACCTTCGTCTATCAGAATGACCAGATCCTGTGTCTCCAACTCACCAGTGGTGGTGGCATAGCTGTCCTGTCGCGGCCTCGAACGGCCTTCGGTATAAACGATCAGCTTCCCTTTTGAAAGAAATTCATCCGACATCGAAATAGCTGCATTCAGATATCCACCCGGATTGCCGCGCAGATCGAGTATCAACTTCTTCATGCCTTTCTTTTTTAGCAAGGTCAGTTTTTCCATGAATTCGTCATAGGTGGTGGCCGCGAATCGGCTCACCTTTATGTAACCCACTGTAGAGTTGACCATATAGCCCGCATCCACGCTATAGATCGGAATCTTATCTCTCACTATGGTAAAGTCGAGCAGATTGCGTTGCCCCTTCCGGAACATTTTGACGCGCACCTTCGACCCGCGTTTGCCCCGGAGCTTGGATATGACATCCTCATTTCTGATTCCAATGCCGGCAACGGTGGTGTCTTCGATCATCACTATTCGATCACCTGCCTTGATGCCGAGTTTCTCCGATGGCCCGCCAGAGATGGGTGCCACCACCACTATGGTGTCGCTTATGATGTTGAACTCGACCCCGATACCGTCAAAATTCCCTTCCAACGGTTGATTCATTGCAGCTAGATCGCGGGCAGGTATATAGGCCGAGTGAGGATCCAATTGCCCAAGCAGACTGATGATGGCTTCTTCCGTAAGTCCATCAAGATCCAGGCTGTCCACATATTCTTCACTCACATAATTGAGCAGGTTGGTGATCTTTCTGGAATTGCCAGAAGCACCGCTCAGGTCGATGGTATAGCTGGGACCTGAAGGTTGAAGATAAGCTCCTATATATATGCCACCAACGAGCACTACTGCAAAAACGACAGGCATGTATATGAACAGGCGCAAACGGCTATCGCTCATCCTCTATCTTAAGATCAGGTATCTGAACTAATTCAACACCAGCATTTTTCAAAAAATCAATTCCCGAGCAATCCTTATATCCATCTATATACACCAGTCTTCTCACCCCTGCTTGATGTATCAGTTTACTACAGTCCTTACATGGAGACATGGTGAGATACAACGTTGAGTTCTTGGCACTGTTCACAGATCTAGCCACTTTCATAATGGCGTTGGCCTCGGCATGAAGCACATACCAATGGGTATGTCCCTCACAGTCTTCACAATCGTTATCGAATCCTGAAGGGGTGCCATTATAGCCATCGGCTATTATCTGGCCTTCTTTTACGATAAGTGCGCCAACTTGCCTGCGTGTGCAATGTGAAAGCTTGGCCCATTCCAAAGCCATACGTAGGTAGGCGCGGTCGTAACGGTCTTGTTTCTTAGGATCGTCATACTTAATAAACACTTCTTCCATAGGGATCGCGAAGCTAGGGAAACTTGATGCCTATGCCTGAACAGAATGACACTTAGGCAACTTCAAAGCCGATTTGGCGCAAAAAAAGCCCCGACCTATCAGATCAGGGCTTCAAGTACCGAAGGCCGGGATCGAACCGGCACTCCTTACGGAACACGAGTTTGAGTCGTGCGCGTCTACCAATTCCGCCACTTCGGCAAAGCGGGGCGCAAATATATGTTTTAGCTGTGCTTCAGAACAGCTTTTTTCAACTACTTTTTCACCTCGCGTTTTTTTCTACCTTCGCAGCCCTTAAATTAAAAGGTAAAACAGGAGGCCATGCCATTCCATGTCAAGTTGTTCACCGGTGAGGCTACCACCTATCTTTCCGAAAAGATAGCTGCCAGCTATGGTCAACCGTTGAGTAACCAGACAACTATCCGCTTTAAGGACGGAGAGTTCGAGCCCTGTTTTGAAGAGTCGATACGTGGGGATGATGTCTTTATCATCCAATCCACCTTCCCTCCTGGAGATAATTTACTCGAGCTTTTGCTGATGATAGATGCGGCCAAACGGGCATCTGCCAAGCGTATTGTGGCGGTCATCCCATACTTTGGTTGGGCACGTCAAGACCGAAAGGTGAAGCCGCGCGTTCCCATAGGGGCCAAATTGGTGGCCAATCTGCTACAAGCTGCCGGTGTTACACGCATCATGACAATGGATCTGCATGCTGATCAGATCCAAGGTTTTTTTGATGTTCCAGTAGACCATCTGTACTCATCGTTTCTCTTCTTAGAGCATCTGCAGAAGATGGATTTAAGCAATTTGGTGATGGCAACACCCGATGTTGGTGGAACACGCAGGGCCAATGCTTATGCAAAGGCGCTCAATGTAGACCTGGCTATTTGCTATAAACAGCGAAAGGTGGCCAATCAGGTGGATAGCATGACGGTAATTGGCGATGTAGAGGGCAGGGACGTAGTTCTTGTGGATGACATCATCGATACTGGTGGTACACTTTGCAAAGCAGCTGCTATGATGCTAGAACATGGTGCAAAAAGTGTCAGAGCATGTATTACACACCCGCTGCTTTCTGGAAATGCTCATCAGATCATTCGCGACTCGCAGCTTACAGAACTCATTGTGACCGATACCATTC
The DNA here is from genome assembly GCA_041302955.1 of Flavobacteriales bacterium. Classification (GTDB taxonomy): domain Bacteria; phylum Bacteroidota; class Bacteroidia; order UBA10329; family UBA10329; genus UBA10329. The sequence continues at coordinate 3,550 of JBFYQB010000005.1, read as the reverse complement.
CGCTAAGAGAGCAGAATGACAAGATAACTGTGGTCAGTGTGGCCGAGCTTTTTGCAGACGTCATTCGCAAGGCACACAACTACGAGAGCATAAGTACCAAGTTCATTTTTTAACCCAGTAATTTTAACCAAATCAAATCAACAGAATGGAATCGATCTCAATTTCAGGATCAGTAAGGAAGTCCCTTGGGAAAGCCGATGCCAAAGTTCTCCGTAGGGAGGGCCAGGTTCCGTGCATCATTTATGGAGGAGCGGAGAATATCCACTTCAACTTGGAGGAGCGTGCTTTCAATAAACTGATCAATACACCAAACGTTTACATCGTCAACGTTGAGCTTGATGGCAAGACCCATGCCTCAATCATAAAAGACGTTCAGTTTCATCCGCTTACTGACAAGGTGGTCCATGTTGATTTTCAGCAATTGCAAGATGGCAAGGCAGTGAATCTAAGCCTTCCTATCCGTACAGTTGGAGTGAGCCCAGGCGTGCTCAATGGTGGCAAACTCAATCAAGTATTGCGCAGAGCCAAAGTTTCTGGCAATCCTTATGATATGCCTGATTATATTGACATCAACATCAGTAAACTTCGTATCGGTCGTTCCATCAAGGTGAAGGACGTGAAAGTGAAGGGTGTCACCTTCCGCGAGAACGAAAATCAGATTCTGGTAGCCATCAAAGCCAAGCGTGGTGCCAAGGTCGGTGATGATGCAGAGGAAGATGCTCCAGAAGCTGAAGGAGCAGAAGCTTCTTCTGCCGATGCAGTTGCTGAGTAAGCCATCACTGCATGAAGTTTCTTATCGTTGGATTGGGAAATATCGGTAGTGAATATTCCGAAACCCGTCACAACATAGGTTTTAAGATAGTGGACGCCTTTGCTAAGGCGTCCACTACTTTTTTTCAGGCAGACCGTTTGGGCGATGTCTGTGAGGTAAGGTCACGAGGAAGAACTTACATTCTTTTGAAACCAACCACTTATATGAACCTAAGCGGCAAAGCGGTCAGTTATTGGCTTCAGCAGACCAAGATTCCCGTTCACAATCTGCTTGTCATCACAGACGATATTGCATTGTCTACTGGTGTTATCCGTATTCGTGCCAAGGGAAGCGATGGAGGTCACAATGGTCTAAAGAGCATCAATGAAATTCTTGGCACAACTGATTATCCGCGTATGCGCTTCGGTGTAGGCAACGATTTCCCTAAAGGCCGACAGGTGGAGTATGTGCTGGGGAAGTGGACTGAGTCAGACATGGTAGCCATAACTCCCGGTATAGATAAGGCCGTAGAGGCCATCAAGGCCTTTGGACTTGAGCCTTTGGGTCATGTGATGACACGTTTCAACGGTTGATTTCCGGAACCAGAAACTCATAAATTTTTGTATTGCTGCATTTTGTACTTTCGCAGCCCGCTTGCAATCAGGTGTTCAGACACCGTCTAAAGAGCTTCCTATGAAATTATCTCAGTTCAAGTTTGACGTTCAGGACGACCTGATCGCGCATCATCCGACACCAGACCGTGAAGAAAGCCGCCTAATGGTGGTAGACCGCAAGAAAGGAACCATTGAACATAAGTTGTTCAAAGATGTGTTGGAGTATTTTGACGAAGGCGATGTGATGATTCTCAATAACACCCGTGTCTTTCCGGCTCGTTTGATCGGCCGCAAGGAGAAGACCGAGGCTGAGATTGAAGTATTCATGCTTCGAGAGTTGAACAAGGACAGCATTCTTTGGGATGTGCTTGTGGACCCTGCGCGCAAGATCCGCATTGGCAATAAACTCTATTTTGGAGAGAATGATGAGTTGGTGGCCGAGGTTATTGATAACACTACTAGCCGTGGACGTACACTCCGCTTCCTATTTGACGGAACCTCAGAAGAGTTTAAGAAGATTGCTTTCGAATTAGGTGACACACCGCTTCCAAAGTATATCAATCGCGATGCGATACCAGAAGATGCGGAGCGTTATCAGACGGTGTATGCCAAACATGAAGGTGCGGTGGCTGCACCGACTGCAGGCCTACATTTCAGCAAGCAATTGTTGAAGCGGTTGGAACTCAAGGGCGTGGATTTTGCTGAAGTGACCCTTCATGTTGGCCTCGGAACCTTCCGCATGGTCGAGGTTGAAGACCTAACCAAGCACAAAATGGATAGCGAACAGCTTATTATTCCTGCTGAAGCCTGCGACATTGTAAATGCTGCGCGTGCTAATAAAAAGCGGGTTTGTGCTGTTGGCACTACTGTGATGCGTGCTATCGAGACTTCTGTTGGCACCACAGGCGACCTTAAGCCATATGATGGATGGACCAATAAGTTCATTTTTCCACCGTATGATTTCAATGTGGCCAATTGTATGATCACCAACTTTCATATGCCGCAATCCACTTTGCTTATGATGGTAGCCGCATTCGCGGGTTATGATCTGATGAAGGAAGCCTATGAGACCGCGGTCAAGGAGAAATATCGGTTCTATTCATATGGCGATGCTATGTTGATCATTTGAACGGATATCCGAGTGGTTCAGATCCCGTATCCTTCTGAAAGGATACGGGATTTTGTTTTTATGACAACCATCGGCCATTTCGTACCGCATTCAGGGTATTATGACCACTGTCAGATTGGCCATGAAGCAATCTGAGTAAATTCGCATTCTCTTTAGAATCATTCTTAATAAAAGTGACTGTAAAAGATCTTGTAATAGGCCAATCGGCTTTGGTCAACGCGCTATCGGATGATGCTTTAGGCCGTCATCTGGTAGAAATGGGGGTTGTACCTGGGGAGTTCATTACAGTGGAACGTATTGCTCCTTTGGGCGACCCTATCGCAGTGCGGGTTTCAGGTCTTTTACTTTGCATCCGCAGGAAAGAGGCAGCTTCTATTCAAGTGCAGAGCAATGTTTCTGCACATTGATTTATGGTTGAAAACGCTCCGCCATCTGGCATCATGAAGGTTGCCCTTGTTGGGAATCCAAATAGTGGCAAAAGTTCACTGTTCAATGCTCTTACGGGCATGAATCAAAAGGTGGGCAATTTTCCAGGTGTTACAGTTGACCGCAAATACGGTACGTTCAAAGCCGAAGGTAGACAAATCGGTATTGTAGACCTACCAGGCACCTATAGTCTCGAGCCACGTTCTTTGGATGAGCGTGTGGCCGCAGAAGCGGTGACGGAGACAACGCATCCTGACCATCCTGATCTGTGCCTTATTGTAGTTGATGCCACACATCTAAAGCTCGGTCTATATCTGGCTATGCAGGTTATAGAGACCGGTATGCCATCAATTCTAGTGCTCAATATGATCGATCAGCTTGTCAAGGAGAACACTGTTATTGATATGGCCGCATTATCTGAGGAGCTCGGAATTCCAGTGGTTGCAACAAATGCCAGACAGGCAGAGGGAATGGATGGCCTCCGGTCTTCGGTGGCGAAACACGCGCTCCATAGATGTCATGCTAAATGGGAGGCGTCCATAACTGCTAACAATGGACCATTGGAGCGTCATGCCATCATTCGCCAAATAATGGACAGGACGGTCAAGGGAACCAAATCAACCGTTGTCT
>JBFYQB010000004.1:0-4000 GCA_041302955.1 Flavobacteriales bacterium | reverse complement strand
CGCATCTGCTCGGCAATGCGTTTCACCGCGGCATACACTTCCACAATGTTGTTGCCGTCCACCTGCACGCCTTCCATCCCAAAGCCAATGGCCTTGTCGATGAACTGCTTGCAGCGGAACTGCTCGTTGCTCGGGGTGCTCAGGCCATAACCGTTGTTCTCGATGATGAAGATGACAGGCAGATCCCACACGGCAGCCACGTTCAGGCTTTCGTGAAAATCGCCCTCGCTGGCACCGCCATCACCAGAGAAAACTGCGGTCACCTTTCCATTCCCTGCCAACTTGTGGGCAAGCGCAATACCATCGGCCACGCCAAGCTGTGGGCCCAGATGCGATATCATCCCTACTATGTGATGCTCATTGGTGCCGAAATGAAAGCTGCGGTCGCGCCCCTTGGTGAAACCGCTCATCTTGCCCTGGAACTGAGCGAACAGTCTATGGTATGGGATGTCGCGCGAGGTGAACACCCCAAGGTTGCGGTGCATGGGCAGGATGTACTCGTCCTTCTCCAACGCTTGTGCTACGCCTACGGAGATAGCTTCTTGTCCAATACCGCTGAACCACTTGCTGATGCGCCCTTGGCGAAGCAACACCAGCATCTTCTCCTCTATCATGCGGGGCTCGAGCAGGGCCACATATAGCGTCTTGAGCTGGTCTTTGGAAAGTGCAGTGGAGGTAAAGTTCATCCTATCAGATTTTGGCTGGCAAATGTAGTTGGGCTATGCGACCACTTTTCATTTGAGGGCAGTGTATTCGAAGTGCAGTACAAGTTTGTCGGTTTGTGGGATCGGCTGTGGAAAACCCGGATTTCCCGTTCATGTCACATCAATTGCACATGTCAGGGATAATGTTACTTTTGTGCCCGTTCAACTAAAAACAATTAAAAAACATGAAAACTAAATTTTTCCAAATCCTAGGAGTTGTTGCAGTATCTGTGATCAGCTTCAACTCTTGTACTACTGATGCCTGTAAAGACGTTGATTGTGGTCTTAACGGTGAGTGTGTTGATGGTGATTGCGTTTGTGACGCTGGCTACGAGGGTGTAAACTGCGAAACTGAAGAGCGTACTAAGTTCATCGCTGCATACAGCGTTAGCGAAAGCTGCACTAGCGGTAACTACACTTACAACATCACTGCTGCAACATCTGCTACAAACATCAGCAGCATCGTTGTTTCTAACTTCGGTGACTACGGTGTTTCTGTTACAGGTACTGTTGATGGCAGCACTTTGACATTCGCTAGCCAGTCTGTTACTATCAGCGGTTCTGCTGCTTCTATCAGCGGTTCAGGTCAATTGAGCGGTAGCATCCTTACTATCACCTACACTATTGTGGCTGGTACTGAGTCTGATACTTGCACCATGACCTGCACTAAGCAGTAATTGTTGCTATAGCCTTAAAGCCTAAAGGGCGCCACCGCAAGGTGGCGCCCTTTTTGTTTTCCATATCCCGATTGAAGTGACATTGCCATGGTCAGTTTTTGATGGAGATGCCAGCTTCCTAAACTGGATCAACGCGATTTTCTCCCCCATTGGAAATGGTTCACCATCATCATCTTCTCGGTCATTTGATGAGCAGCGGGATGATCTTGTGTGTCGGAAAGCAAACTTGTCTTGCTTCAGGGGTCAATGGCTTCAGTGCCCATGGCTCAGGTAATGGCATCACCTGTGGAGCATCATCATGTGACAAAGGATGGTCTCGCACACTATGATGTGCGATGTATCAGACGCAAAAAAAAAGAGGGAGCCTAAGCTCCCTCTTCATTGGTCTTAAGCGATAAAACCTCAATTAGTTTCCAGAAGCTTTAGACTTCTTGTTCAGGATAGGATTGGTTGGGTTTTCCTTCTGCTCTTCTGCTTTTTGCTTCTTAGCATCGATCGGGTTCTCATTCGAATTAGCAGCATTCTGCTTGTTTGTGATTGGGTTGCTAGACTCAGCAGGCTTAGTGGTGCTGGTGGTCGTAGTTGTAGTAGTGGTCTGTTCAGCAGCAGCTTGACCGGCAGCGTAGGCAGCAGCTTCAGCCTCGGCAGCAACTTGGGCCATAGAGTCCAAACGGAACTGCTCTACTGCTTTCAGTGAATCAAGACGTGCTTGCTCTGCAGCAGCCTGCTCTTCTGGAGTTGGACCGCTGGCGCAAGATGCAAGAGCAACTACGCCACCAAAAAGGGCAATAGAAAGTGAATTTTTCATTGTGTTAGGTTTATTGGTTTGATGTAGCAGCGAAAGTACATTTTTTCAAGATGCCAATAACGGACATTATCCTTGACCACAAGCGATGGGTCAAAGAAACGCTGCTATTGCTGTTGCGATCTTACCGGTCTCTACTAGAAAACCATCATGTCCAAAGGGAGAATCAATCTCCACTAACTGTGCTTCGGTCAAATGCTTAGCCAAGTGGTGCTGCTCGCTGATGGGGCAGAGGATGTCCGTAGTAATGCCGATGACCAACGTAGGGGTTGTGATCGTTTGAAGCACCGCTTCAACGGAACCACGGCCACGGCCAATATGGTGCGTGTCCATGGCTGTGGACAGGCGGTGATAGCTGATGGCGTTGAATCTGTTCACCAATTTATCGCCCTGATAGTGGAGATAGGACGAGGCGCGATGGTGCAATGGATCATCGTCCGTGTCGGTCTGCTGCGCTACGAAGGTCTCGTAGTTGCGATAGGTGAGCATACCGATGGCGCGGGCGGTGCGCAGTCCGTTGGCTCCTGCATCGGGACGCGGTTCAGTCCATGTTGGGTCTGATTCTATCGCCATGCGCTGGGCGGTGTGGATGCCAATGCCCCAAGCAGATTCGCGCGCACCAGTGGCAAGCAGACACGCCTTTTGGAACAGCTGCGAATCGATGGCCATCCATTCCAGTAATTGATATGCCCCCATGCTGCCACCAATGCCCAGCGCAATGCTGTGGATGCCTAGATGTTGCTGCAACAAGCGATGCGCCTGCACCATATCGCGAATGGTGATAGTTGGAAAGGTGGCGTAGTAGGGACTGCCAGTTTCAGGGTTGATGCTCTGCGGCCCCGTGGTTCCATAGCACGACCCAAGGATGTTGGCACAAACGATGAAATGGTCTTTCGGGTCGAAGAAATGGCCTGCACCGAAAAGCCCTGCCCACCAATCGCAGGGGTCAGAATTGGCCGTCAGCGCATGGCACACCCAGATCACATTGCTGCCATCGGCATTCAGGGTGCCGTAGGTGTGATAGGCAATGTCCAACGCTGGCAGCGGGCCACCAAGTTCGAGCGCAAATGGATGGGCGATATGATAATTAGCTGATTTGATAATGAATTGATTTGATGATGGGCGAATAAGCGAATATGCGAATGAGGCAATGAACCCACGATTTTCAATTTCCCATTTTCAATTTTCGATTTTCCATTTTCTCAATGCAGATACCTGACCTCATGCCTTCGACACTGTTGTCCGCTTTGCGCTCGTCTTCAGCATTTTCATGGCCTTGTCCAAGCCTTCGATCGTGAGTGGGAACATACGGTCATGCACGGCATCCTTCAGTATGCGGGTAGATTCCGAATAGCGCCAACTTTCCTCTGGTGTCGGATTGATCCAAACATGGTGCGGGAACTTTGCCGTGATGCGCTCCATCCACGTCAGCCCGGCCTCGGGGTTGTTGTGCTCCACGCTGCCACCGGGATGCAATATCTCCCAGGCCGACATGCTGGCATCGCCCACAAAAATGAGCCGGTAGTCGTCATTGAACTTGTTCATCATCTCGAAGGTGGGCGTGATGTCTGTCCACCTACGGGTGTTGTCCTTCCAAACCCTTTCATAGAGGCAGTTGTGGAAATAGTAGAACTCCAGATGCTTGAACTCGTGCTTGGCCGCACTGAACAGACGCGAGCACAGCTCCACGTGGTCGTCCATGCTGCCTCCGTTGTCAAACAGCATCAGCACCTTGATGTTGTTCTTCCGCTCGGGCACCATACGCAGTTTCAGAAAACCGGCATTCTTCGATGTGTCGCGGATAGTTCCGTCAA
>JBFYQB010000003.1:0-7153 GCA_041302955.1 Flavobacteriales bacterium | reverse complement strand
TTTGGATGAGAGGTAACTACCATCATCCTGATTTTCTTACAGCAATGTTTTTACAACTGCCATTAGTACAAAAGTACTAAATGGGACAGGGCCTCACAATTTTTTGAACTGATATCCTCTGGCTTTTATCGCTTTAATTGTCGATTTCAGCGATGAGCTCATGTTAGGGAATGATTTTGTGCTTTCGTGCATCACGATTATGCTCCCGTTCCTTATTCCGTTGAGCACATTGGCCTCACATTGTTGGCCGGTGGTGGTCGTGTCAAAGTCGCCCGAGAGCACATCCCACAAGGCAATTGTAGTGCGCGATGATAGTGCGCTGTATTGTGCAATGGTCAATTTACCATAGGCCGGGCGATATAGCCGATTCCCCAAAAGTGATTCAGCTTTTGCAAAATCGGCCAAATGATCTTTGGCCGATGTTCTCCAACCATTGAGGTGTGCGTAACCGTGATTGCCTATCGCGTGGCCTTCTGACCCGATAAGCTGCACCAGTTCGGGATATGCTTCCGCATTCTTGCCCAACAGGAAGAATGTTGCCTTGATTCCTTCTTCGCGTAGCGTGTTCAGCACAAATGGCGTGGCCTCGGGGTGCGGTCCATCGTCAAAGGTGAGATATACGGAACGGTCGCTGCTGTCCATCCGGAACAGTGCCTTTGGGAATATCCAACGGTACAGAAGCGGAGGTCGGGTCAGATACATGGTTGGCTAGCGAAGCTACGGCTATCAGTTCATGGTAGCCAACGGGAAGTTGCTCAATCCCTGCTCATGGGAGAATCAAGATACTTGGCCTCCAGATCTGCAAAGCGTGATTCCAGTTTCTCCAGCACCTCATCCTGCTTGTACATACGGGCAAGGATCAGCAGTTTTTGCATCACCGACATGGCGATCTCGGCCTCATTGCCCAAGCGTTTCACTTGATTTCTGTCCAAACGGGCATAGTACTCTATGTCCTGACCATAGATCTCCGCAAGTTTCAGTGCCACATCATTGCCTTTTTCGAACTCATCAAGTTTGTAATAAGCTTCAGTAAGTCCTGTAGCTGAGAAGTTGAGCAGAATGCTCTCATGGGGCATCGCCTCCATACAACGGTCAAGTGTTTTCAATGCCTCCGCTTTCTTGCCTTCGGCAATGAGGGCGTTGGCCAAACGGGCATACATGCTGCGATAATTAAGGCTCATGCGTTCGGTCTCGGTGCCATGATACACCTCTGGCATATGCATATTGCCCCATTTGAACTTGTTCACCATGTTCTCATACATCGCCACCGTGTTCACTTCTCCTGTCTGTCCATCGCGACTTGATGTTTCTATTGGCACCAGTCGGTAGGCAAGTCCTTCAACATGGAAATAGCGCTCAAGACCAAGGTAGTTGTCTCCACCCACGGTCACTGCAAAGTAGATGGGACGCTCCCAGTTGTTGTGGGCCAGCAGGTCGAGCACCATCAAGTGGTTACGTGTGATGGCGCTTCCTTTTATGGTCCAGGTCATCTCCTTCACAATACGATCGGCCTGATCTGGGCGAACAGTGCCCGTGGCGATCACCTGCGCACTGTCTATGGTGAGTTTCATGTTGCCTGTAGGCAGATAGTTGTAGTCACCAACGCGCGTCTGAAGTTTGAACTGCTTGTCCTCTTTGCCTACGAATTCCATAAGCTCTTTCAGTTCCACATGTCCAGGTATTTTGCGATCGTAGATCGGTATCTGAAGGCGATTGTCGCCACGCAGTTGGTCCTCGGTAAAGGTGAAGGGCAGCTTATCAGCATCGTATGCCTTTCTGCGCAACTGATCGATATACCATGTGGTGTTGAAGAGACTCAGATTGACAACGCGCACATCCGTGCGGACACCTTCCACTTCCTGGGCATACCACAATGGAAACGTATCATTGTCTCCGTTGGTGAAGAGTATCGCATTGGGAGCGCATGTCTCCAGATAGTTCACAGCAATATCACGCGCTGCATAGCGATTACTGCGGTCGTGGTCGTCCCATCCTTCTTTTGCCATGAGATAGGGTCCACTTAGGCAGAGCACTGTACCCAACGATGCTGCCACCACTTTGGGCACGTTGCGCTTCTGCAACACATCGTAGATGGCCAGTACAGCAAATCCGATCCAGAAGCAGAAGGCATAGAACGAACCAGCATAGGCATAGTCACGTTCGCGGGGTTGATAGGGATACTGATTCAGATAAAGCACGATGGCCAGACCGGTCATGAAGAACATCAGGAATACCAACCAAGTGCTCTGCTTGTCGCGATAATATTGGAAAAGCAGTCCGATGAGCCCCAAAGCTAACGGAATCATATAGAAACGATTGTAGGCCTTGTTCTTGGTCATTGACACTGGCAGCCCATCTTGGGGACCCACGCGCCATTCGTCAAACATGGCAATGCCGCTAACCCAGTTGCCGCGGTTTATCTCGCGGTGACCCTGCACATCGTTCTGTCTTCCTGCAAAATTCCACATGAAATAACGCATGTACATGTGGCCTATCTGGTACTTGAACAAGAAGGCCATGTTCTGCCCGAACGTGGGTTTCATGTTTTCCTTGGCGCCAGTGATATTCTTGTATTCCTCCACATGATGCGGTTGATTGCTATACATGCGTGGCAGCAGTCCACTCATCTTCGGGTCATAGATGGGTATCTGTTTGCGGCCCGATACCTTGTATGAATCCTCGGCCTTGTAATACTGTTGGGCACCCTCCTCACGGTCGATGTACTCAGCATTGAAATAATGCCCGTAGAACAGCGGGCGGTCGCCATATTGCTCACGGTTAAGATAGGACTGGAGCGCGAAAACGTTGTCAGGAGCGCTTTCGTTCATCGGTGGGTCGGCAATGGAACGCACTACGGTCACGGTGTAGGCCGAGTAGCCGATAAGGATCATCAGCACACTGAGGATGGCCGTATTGGCCAAGGCAAGATTCTTCTGTTTAGTGTAGCGGAGACCCAACACAAAGGCCGCTACAAGACCCAAGGCCGCCAATGTCACACCACTATTGAATGGCATGCCGAGACCATTGACGAACATCAACTCTGCATTGGAAGCCAAGGAAACGACACCCGGAATGATGCCGTACTGCACCACCCCAAGAATCACGATGCTTAACACACCAGCAGTGATGAACCCAGCCTTGGTGGGCGTATAACGCTTGAAGTAATACACGAATGTAATGGCCGGTATGGCCAACAGGTTGAGCAAGTGGACACCGATGCTCATACCGAACAGCAGGCCGAGGAGAACGATATAGCGGTCGGCATGGGGCTCATCGGCAACACTCTCCCATTTCAAAATGACCCAGAAGACCAAGGCGGTGAACATGGATGAAAGAGCATATACCTCACCTTCCACTGCAGAGAACCAGAACGAATCGGAGAACGTGTAAGCCAATCCACCAACGATACCACTGCCCATAACGGCCAGTATCTTACCAAGGTCGGCATTGGGGTCTTCTTTGCCGATGACCAACTTCTTGCCGAAATGCGTGATGCTCCAAAAGAGGAATAGGATGGTGAATGCACTGGCCAGCGCACTCATTATATTGACCCATTTGGCCACTTGTGTCACATCATCCCCTGCAAACAAGGTGAAGAACCGAGCAAGAAGCTGGAACATCGGAGCCCCAGGTTCGTGACCCACCATCAGTTTGTAGGAGGCAGAAATGTATTCGCCACAGTCCCACCAGCTGGCAGTCGGTTCTATAGTAGAGGTGTAGACAAAAGCAGAGATGGCAAACACCAGCCATCCTGTTATATTGTTGATCAGCGCATATCTGCTCATTCCTTACTTTTCAATTAGGCGGACGAAATTAGACAAATTCAGCCCGAAGGGTCGGGGAGGCCGCAGGCTTCGGATTCTTTAACAATTCGCCCTCAGGGATGAGGGGAAAAAGATGGGGGTCAATGGCTCAATAAGGTCATATCTGCCAGCGCGATGGCCGCAATGGACTCGGCCACCACAGGAACCCGCAGCGCAATGCAGGCATCGTGGCGACCGCGCACTTCGAGCGTGTCCATCTGCCCAGTGCGTACATTGATGGTCTGCTGCGCAAGCCCAATGCTTGATGGCGGCTTCACCGCAAGGCGGAACACCAGTTCGTTGCCATTGGTGATGCCTCCGTTCACACCACCCGAATGATTGGTGGCCGTGGTACCATCGGTGTGGATGAGGACATCGTTGTGCGCACTTCCGCGCATGGCGGCCGCAGCAAAACCCGACCCGAATTCCACGCCCTTGATGGCCGGAATGGAGAATGCCAAGTGGCCAATGGTCGATTCGATGGAGTTGAAGAATGGTTCGCCCAATCCGGCTGTGATGCCTGAAACGCGGCATTCCACCAGCCCACCGATAGAGTCTTCCGCAGCGAGGGCCGCGTCAATGGAAGTGTGGATATCCGTAGAACCTCCGGCCTCCAGCAACGTGGCGCTGAAAGTCATTCCTGCACAGACTTTCTTGGCGACAACACCCGCTGCCACAAGGCACAGCGTGAGCCTGCCTGAGAAATGACCACCGCCACGCGGGTCGGCAAACCCCTTGAATTTGACATGTGCCGTGAAATCGGCATGGCCGGGGCGGGGCGTGTCCTTAAGCGCCTCGTAGTCCTTCGACTGCACATTGGCATTGCGGAACAGAATGGTGATGGGCGCACCCGTGGTATGGCCGTTGTAGATGCCGCTGAAAAACTCCGGCATATCGTCCTCCATTCGGGGCGTTGTGCCTTTTGTCCCGCTCTTTCTGCGGGATAGGTCGGGTAGGAGGTCGGCAACCGCGAGCGGGATGCCTGGCGGACAACCGTCAATGGTGACACCAACGCCCGGCCCGTGCGATTCGCCAAAGACATGTATCCTGAAAATGGTCCCGAAGCTGTTCATCGGCTCAAAGATGCGACATCATGGAAGAAAGCAGGGTATGATTTGTTCACGGCTTCCGCTCCCGTGATGATGACCTCGCCATCGGCCACATGGCCCAAGATGGCCGCCATCATGGCAATGCGGTGATCATTGAAGGAAGAGACGGTTGCTGCCTTAACCTTGCCGCCAGTGATGTGCAGGGCATCTGCTTCCAACCGCACATCAATGCCCAATTGCTGCAATGTGGTGCTGATGGTGGTGGCGCGATCGCTCTCCTTGTGGCGCAGGCGGTGAATGCCTGTTATGGTAGATATGCCTTCGCAGCAGGCCGCCAGTGCGGCCAAGGGCGGGAAAAGGTCTGGGCAGTGTGTGGCATCGAAATGGAAAGCCCGAAGAGGGGCGGTTGAAACGGTGACCGCATCCTCATTCCAAGAGATGCCCGCTCCAGCATCTTTAAGAACAGCAATGACAGCACGGTCGGCCTGCGCAGAATGTGGATTCAATTCCTCCACCGTTACCTCGCCCGCTATGGCACCTCCCACAAGCATAAATGCCGCTGCGCTCCAATCGCCTTCCACCGCATGCTCGGTGGGCTCGGGCCGCTGATCGCCATGGATCACGAATCGTTTGTAATCCTCATGCGCAATGACGATCCCAAACCGCTCCAACATATCAAGCGTCATTTGGATATAGGGCACGCTGCGCAGATGATGCACATGGATGATGCTTTTTCCGCTTAGCATGGGCAGCGCAATAAGCAGCCCGGTAAGGAGCTGAGAGCTCTCGGACCCATCGATGGTGATGGAGCCTGATCGCATGGTGCCCGAGAGGTTCATGGGCAATCGACCGTTTGTAAGCTCTACGGTCTTCCCCAACTGCGCAAGGGCTTCCTCTACCATGGTAAACGGCCTTTCGTTCAGCGAACCCTGACCCATAATGGTGACCCGTTCGGACGAAAGGGCCGCAATGGCACTGAACATCCGTGCGCTGAGACCCGATTCTCCGCAATGTAGTGTGAAGGAATCTTTGGGAATGCCTCCGTTGGAAATGCTGATGCCATCGCCCTGAAGGGTCACGGTTGCACCCAGTTCGCGGGCAATGCTGATGGCAGCATCCACATCGGCACTTGGGGTATATCCTCGGATGTGGCATTCATCTTTACAAAGGGAAGCAATGGCGATAGCACGCTGTAGGTAGCTTTTAGAAGCCGGTGCCGCCACTCGACCATGCAGTGCCGATGGCCTGATGCGCTCAGTCATGCAGCGGTATCAGCTCGATGATGGGCTCACCGATGTCCTTGAGCAGGATGAAGGCCACTTTGTCGCCCACCTTCTTCTTGTCGCCACGGATCAGCGTGTTGAGAGCCTTCATATCCAAGTCGGAGACGTCAGTAGGCAGACCCGCATCGGCCAGGAGTTCGCGGATGTAGCGCTCCTTTTTTTCTTCCAGTAGACCGCGCTCCACGGCCATTCTGTTGGCCAGTACCATACCAAGGCTGACTGCCCGACCGTGTGCAATGCCATAGTGCTTCTCGATGGCGTGGCCGTAGGTATGGCCGAAGTTCAACAACCTGCGGTCTCCTTTCTCCAAGGGGTCGGAGTCCACGATCTGCGTTTTGATGGAAACTGATTGGAACACTGTTCGCTCCACATATTCGGGATCGCGCTGTAGAATGCGGTCCATGTAGGAGACCAGCCAGCCGAATTCTTTGGCGTTGTGGATAGCACAATGCTTGATCACCTCGGCCAGCCCATTGGCGTATTCCTCATCAGAAAGCGAAGAGAGGAAGCCCGTATCTATAAGGATGAACTGGGGCTGATTGAACACGCCTATCATATTCTTATAGGGGCCACTATTCACCCCATTCTTCCCGCCTATGGAGGCATCCACTTGTGCCAATAGGGTAGTGGGTGCAAAAGCGAACGGGATGCCGCGCATGAATACGGATGCCACAAAGCCCGTGATGTCGCAGATGACACCACCGCCCACACCGAGCAGAAAACTTCCACGGTCGGCACCAAGGGACACAAGCTGATGTACAAGGTTTTCGACTACGGCCAGTGATTTCTGGTCTTCACCTGCGGGCAACACTATGGTAGGATATGCCTCCATCAGATGACCGTATAGCCGCTTTACATTTTCATCGGTGATGATAATGGTGCGTTCGGGCACAAACTCCCCGATTTTGAGGAACGACCCACCAATGTGGACGGGTATGTCTTTATCGGTGTAGGTGATCGTGAACAAGGCGGTGCGGGATGATGGGCAAAGTTATCCCATTGTTCATCTGTGTGCTCA
>JBFYQB010000002.1:0-3721 GCA_041302955.1 Flavobacteriales bacterium | reverse complement strand
TCGATGTGGCAATGTGTAGCGCACACAGGATGTATTCATTTTGGTTTTTAGGCCGCTAAGAAATTCCAGTGCATCAATTTCATTGGGTAGGTCACCTATCAGGCCAGCACCCACTTGTGCCCATTCGTTTAGTAAAGGCACTATATAATATGCCACTTCTTCATAAGGATGTGCCGTTTTGAGTGCATTGATCACATTTGAAGTTTTGAATGCTGGGATGATCACCTCAATGCGCTTTTCGTTCTCAACATGGGTTTCTCCTTTGGTCCCGATCACTTGGTTAGAGCCGTCCAGGCCCCTGAAGGTTCCCTGACCATCAATGTTGAAACTACACCTGTCATAGTTGCCTATATGGCCTGCACCAGCATCGAACATCGCGCCACGAACCATATCTGCTGAACTCGAAGGAACAAACGTGATCAACTTTTGAAGCAGCTCTTTTTTTGGAGAAAGAATTTTTGTTTTGGTAAGTCCCAGTTTTTCTGCGATTCGGCTATTCACACCATCTATAACATGGTCCAAATTGGTGTGGATAGCATATAGCAATATGTTATGCTGAATAGCCCTCATCACCGTTCGTTCCACATATGTGGTCCCATTGAACCGTTTAAGGCCACCGAAAACTATTGGATGATGTGATATGATCATGTTGCAGCCTAGTTGAATAGCTTCATTGACAACGTCTTCGGTGCAATCAAGACTAATGAGTGCACTGCTTATCTCCGTGTCGGGATGCCCAACAATTAGACCGCTATTGTCATAGCTTTCCTGCAAGGCGGGCGGAGCCAATTTTTCGAGATATGTAATAATGGCTGTTGCTTTCATACTGCAAGGATAGCTAATAGCAGTCTCAATTTTTGGGGGTGGTAGTTGGATACGCATCCCTATCTTCGGCCGGTGCGACACTTTCTAATTCTCCTTTGGCCCTTTGCATTGGCATATGGCGCGGTGTTAAGGTTGCGCAATGCTTTTTTTGATCTTGGGATTTTCAGGTCCATGTCCTTTCCCATACCCATCATCAGCGTTGGGAATCTGGAAGTTGGCGGAACAGGAAAATCTCCACTTTCTCTCCACATCTGTAATCTTCTTTTGGTCAAAGGTTTTCGGGTTGCGCTACTTAGTCGCGGCCATGGTAGGTCTTCTTCCGGATTCATAATTGTTGAGACCGAGTCTGATGCCCATCTTATTGGGGATGAACCGCTGCAGGCGAAACTCCGTTATCCTGAATTGCAAGTAGCTGTCTGCGAGGATAGGAGGGAAGGAATACGTGAACTGTTAATACGAAATGACCCTCCCAGCGTTATCCTTTTGGATGATGCTTTTCAGCATCGATGGGTAAAACCAACACTCAGCATCATTACTTCGCCATCATCACGGCCATTCTGGAAGAACTTCTTGCTGCCGGTCGGATCATTACGTGAGCCTGCATCTGGCTCCAAACGTGCTGATATTTTGGTTTTGACTGGTGATGGAGACGAGATAAAGGATGTTTGTTTTGCTGGTGGCGTATTCAGTTGCTCCGTGATCAGTGGAATGCCTGTTCATTTTTCAGGAAAGATAATTCCGTTACATTTTGGGGATTCCGTGGTGCTGTTGTCTGGCATTGCCAATGCTGAGCGGTTTGTAGCTTCCGCTAAGCAGCATTTCTCGATACTGGCCAAGCAGTGTCATTCAGATCATCATCGCTTCACCACAAATGATATTCTTCGGCTGCGCGAGCGATTCCATAGTTTTGCCCCTGCTGCCAAAGCCATATTGATAACTGAGAAAGATGCCGCACGGCTCCGAAACAATGCTCATTTGGCTTTACTTAACGACATTCCGGTTTATTATCTTCCCATCGGCTTGAAATGGAATGATAATGGCGAAAAACGATTTGAAAACCTCATACTCGACCATGTTGACGCAAATAAAAGAGACAGCTGAATATTTGAAGAACCTTACCAATGCATCTCCAAAGGTCGGTATCATTTTGGGGACGGGCCTCGGAGGATTGGTCAATGAAATAGCTATAGACCATACAGTTCCGTATGAGGAGATACCGCATTTTCCAGTAAGCACGGTTGAAGGTCATAGTGGTAAATTGATATTCGGTTCATTGGGTGGTAAGAAAGTGCTTGCCATGCAAGGACGTTTTCATTTCTACGAGGGCTATGACATGAAACAGGTGACATTTCCAGTCCGCGTGATGAAGGCATTAGGCATCAGTGATCTCGTGGTAAGTAATGCCAGTGGTGGAGTCAATCCCAACTATGAGATAGGTGACCTGATGATCCTGAACGACCATATAAATCTATTCCCCACCAATCCATTGATCGGTAAAAATTATTCAGAGTTGGGACCACGATTTCCGGATATGAGCGATGTATATGACAAGCAGCTTATTGCTAAAGCCAAAGCCATAGGGGCATCTCATGGATTCAGGGTTCAGGAAGGCGTGTATGCTGGTCTTACAGGTCCATGTTTGGAGACGCCAGCTGAATACAATTACATCCGAGTAATAGGCGGAGACACTGTAGGCATGAGCACTGTGCCTGAAGTAATAGTGGGGCGGCACGGTGGAATGCGTTGTTTCGCTATCAGCATCATAACAGATCTTGGAGTTCCAGGACGCATCGTGAAGGTGACACATCAGGATGTGATAGATGTGGCATCTGTAGCTGAGCCAAAGATGACAGTGATCATGAAGGAACTGGTGGCCAGCATGTAATTGCTCAGCACAGATGTTCTTAGGGGTCTCCGGTAGGAGCAATCATGCCTTGAAACCGATGAGGCAGATGTCATCGGTCTGAGATTCAGTTCCTGTCCATGTATCTACGAATAACTTGATCGCATTCGCTTGCTCTTCGATCGGAAGTTTGCAAATGGCCTGTAGTTCATTTGCAAGTCCTCGCTTTCCGATTCGTTTGTTTTTTGGTCCTCCGAACTGATCGCTAATGCCATCAGAGGATATGTAGACCGTGTCGCCAGTGTGCAACTGCAATACTGTTTCTGTGAATGTCCGGTGAGGATTGCCCATACTGATGTATCCTCTGTCGCAAGGGTGCACTGTTGTTTTTCCATTTTGCACCACAAATGCAGAGAGATTCGCCCCCGAAATGCGCAATTGGCCTGTGTCGGTATCATAGCCGCAGAGTACAACATCCATTCCATCTCGCATATTCGGATTTCCGCTTCGAGAAAGATCATCATGAAAATGGCGGTTCATCAAACCTACAATGGATCTTGGGTCCTTAGGGCCAATCGAGTCAAATGCACGTTGCAAAGCACCATAGGCCATCATGCTCATAAATGCTCCAGGTACACCGTGACCAGTGCAATCTATCACACCAAAGAGAATATGCCCGTCTCGCTGCTCCAGAAAATAGAAGTCGCCCGATACGACATCCAGAGGCTGATAAACAATGCATGTCCGGTTGGATAATGCCGATGCAATATTTGCATTGGGTAGTACTACTTTTTGAATTGTACTAGCGTAGTTTATGGCGTAATTGATCCGCTTGTTCTTCTCTTCTGTTTCAGAAAGCAACTCGCGTATCCGCAGTTCATAATTGTGATTCAACTGGTTCAGAAAAAAGAAGCCCGACCCGATGATGAAAAGGCTGATGACCGAGGATGCACTTATAAAGAAGGCATCCTTTACAACGGGTTCCAATAGTCCCATACCCGCACCAAAAGCATCCAGAAGTTGGTTGAAGAGGAGAAGTATTATGACATTGAC
>JBFYQB010000001.1:0-3084 GCA_041302955.1 Flavobacteriales bacterium | reverse complement strand
CGAATGAGGATTGCTATACAAACGTGATATGCCCAAGTGCCAACGGATGGGGCAACCAATCTAAAAGCGTAGTGAAGCTTACTTTGATAGATGAAACAGGTGCTGCTTGGGATGCAACTGGATTTATGATCAACAATACCTGTAATAATGGTGTGCCTTTGCTTTTGTCCGCCTTTCACAGTTTCGATTTCAATCGAGATTGTGAACTTTCTACTTCGGAGGAAGAGTTAATCAGCTCGAGTATGTTCGAATTCAATTTTGAAAGGACCGGTTGTGAATCCTCATCAGCACTAACTGAATCTTTGTGTGTGACAGGGGCGGAAATTATTAGCAAGTGTGCGGTGAACGATATGATACTACTGAGATTAGATGCGATGACACCAAACTCTTCAAATTATGATGCTTATACCAGTGCAAACCCATTTCTTTCCGGATGGGATGCCGCTGGGGTTGAGAACACATCCAATGCTGTGATGGTGCACCATGCCCACGGCTTTTCAAAGAAATTCTCGATCGATAACGATGGAATAACCTCTTTAAGCAACTCAGAGGAGTGTGAGGCACCAGATTTATGGGTGGCAACCTTTGAGCCTGGTTTCAGAACAGGGCCAGGAGCATCCGGAGCTCCATTGTTTGATGGGGTTTCAAAAAGGGTGATTGGTGTCGATAATGAGGGGACTGGAGGTGAGGTTGAGTGTCCGACAAATCAAAGCACGATTTACAATTTTTGTTCAAAAATCTCCGAATCATTCGTTCTCTGCGATTTCAATGTGCATCTCAATCCTGAGCTTGGTTCCGGGATAACGACTTGCGAGGGTGTGTGGTTCAGTGACCGCAACAACCAATGCGAAGAGGATTATTGGGGCGATGCAGGTAATGGTGGGGGTATAGGAAGTCTCAACTGCATCAATGAGGATCCTAATGACCCGAATAGCCTACCCTATTGCAGTTTCAGTGATGTTTTGGATCAGAATCCCATTATCAGCGGACGGGAATACTCAGATGCCCACCGTCATATAAAGGCACAGCTTTCAATCCGTACCGGGGTGGATGACAACGGCAATGGGGTGGTGATAAAGGACAACTCGGACATCACTTTCCACGCGTATCACGAAATCGTACTTGGTGATGGTTTCGTAGTCGAAGAGGGGTCGAAATTCTTGGCCGAGACACAATACTGTTGCAGTGGCTGGGATCTTTCACAATGGCGCTTGGCAGGCCCCTCTGAGTCTGAACATGAGGAATATGGCCAACGCAATCTGATGGCCCCTTTGGGGATAGGAGGACAACATCCCAAGGGTTCCAATTTAGTACCTAATCCAACAACTGGTCTTCTCACACTTATTCACACACAACAGATATTGCAACTTGAAGTCTATGATGCTATGGGTAAGCGTATATTGCAAACCGCTCCGAACACCAATACAACTACCGTAGACCTGAGCGGCAATGCAGCGGGTATTTATACCGTGCGCGCCACGCTTGAGGATGGAAGGACGGAGACGCACAGGGCGGTGCTGTCACCGCAGTAGGGTGAGATGGAATGGCCTTGAGCCGTGCTAGCTGCCCCACTTGCAACGATGGCATGTTCATGCTGAAGAACGGCCAAGTCCAAAACTGAAAGGCCTGCTGCGTAGATCATAGCACATGCAAAGCGTGTGCGCACACCAGCTATGTTGGCCATACACTACTACATGGAATAGCCCGAGGGAGCGGTCTGCCATTGGAAAGGACGGGCGCAAGGAGGGTGCTTGCGGGAGGGTGAAAAAAATATTTTTCCATCTGTGCAATATTCTTCTGATCGCAGCGTTATTGGTTCGGACGGTCGTCCAATAAATGATGTTCAACCCGTAAAAAACCAGAAATCATGGCAGCGGAAAGACCAGTAGCAGAATACAATAGCACAATGGGCGTACTTTATGTTTGTTGCCGGACCATCTGGCTGAGCCACAAGCAGAATCAGAGCACGTTCCAGCAATTTTTGAATTCGTATGACGGTACGAATGCAGATGCGGTGTTGGCGATGATAGATGCAGCGGAGGCGATGCCGATGTTTCAGGAGCGCAACGAGCAGACGGAGCTGGTATATGGCCAGTTGCAACTGACGGCCAAGTTTGCACTGAAGCAATGGAAGTATGTGCGGAACTATATCCGCATAGCATTTGACAAGGATGACCGCAAGGCAAAATGGGAGAGTGCAGGGTCGCAGCACTATGAGAAGGCCGCGGGCAAAAGCTGGAGCGAGACGAAGCTGATGCTGACAGCGGGGATGAATTTCATTGCGGCCAATACGACAGCATTCCAAGCGATAGGCGTGCCAGCGGTATTTGCCGTGACCTATGGCAATGCGCGGACGGCCTTCAATGATGCGTATGACCAGTTTCTGCAATTGGAGCAGAGCGAGAAGGAGGCCACGGACGCAAAGGTGGTGGCGAACAACGTGATCTATAGAATGACGATGGACATGTGCGAAGACGGCCAACTGCTGTTTGAGGACAATGCTGCGAAGTTTGACCGTTTCGTGTATCAACGGGTGAAAGGACTGGTGACGCATCCATCGAACGGAGATACGGTGGCGGCCACCGCACTGGAGGTGATAGGCACGGTGACCCACGGTGTGACCGGGGCGGTGATGGCCAATGTGGCGGTGAACCTGAAGGTGACCACGCCCACCGGGCCTGTGCTGCAAACGCAGCAGACGGATGAGTTCGGAAGGTTCAAGATCGTGCAGGGCAACCTGACGGCCGACACGACCTATGACACGGAACTATCGGTGGTGATGGCGGGATTCCTGCCAACGATAGAACTACAGCCGATGGTGACAGGAGAACGCTACACGGAGGATCTGGAAATGATGCCGATGATACTGCCTCCCACGCCATAGGGGGCGCGAGGCGGTGGGGTGGCACACCGATGGGAGGAGCGAACAGCGTTGCCCGCAAAGACGCGGAGACGCATAGAAATGGTGAGGGTGGGAAGCGTGATGGGGAGAGGAAGGCCCTGTCTGCCAGTAGGCGGGCGGGGCCTTTGCCTTGCTATGCAAGGGCCAGCTAGGACAATCTGCCAATGGAGGACTACATGGCC